>DATNQK010000334.1:0-5613 GCA_036704065.1 Stenomitos sp. | reverse complement strand
ACGTAAACCTCCAATACAACGGCCCAGTGCGCTAAGGAGAGCAACGCCGCAAAAGGTGGGCCTTCCTGCCCATTTGGATGGCATCAGGGTAAGGAGGGCTTACAACTGCCCCATCATCTTATGGGTTTGCGGCACCACCCTAACGCTAGCTAAGACCGCTTTCATCCGGGCTTGCCATTCCAATACCTGGTCAGGCATGGGAGGGGTAGGTTCTCCCTTAGCGCTGATGGGGGTCACAGGCTGCAAGAAGACAGGAATGTGGGGATTGATATGAGCCACTAGCTGTGCTGCTTGATCCAGTTCTGCCGGATCGGTGGCATTGGAGACAATGATTTTACAGAATGCCTCTGTGTTGGTGTCTTGGCAAATCTGAAGGCATGCAGCATGGGCCTCCCAGTGCATTTCACCACTGACACTAGGCAACTTAAGATCCATTCCAACTAAGTCCACATAGGTTGCGAGTGTGGTTAAGGCAGCGGGATGGTGGCCTCCAGTTTCTAGATAGATCGGCATGCGATGATTGAGTGCTGGCAAAAAAGCAGCCAAAAATGCCTGGTGGAGCAACGGCTCACCGCCCGTTAGGCTGATGCTGTCATGGAGCGGTGATCTCCACAATTGATGGACCCACTCGACCAACTGAGACACGCTAACAGGATTGGGTTGGACCTCAAAGTCCCGCTGGCCAGGAGTAACCTCAATGCGGCAATCAGACTGTGGGTGCCAGGTGTGGGGGCTATCACAATAGCGACAGCGTAGGTCGCACCCACCAAAACGGATAAAGAGTTGGCGAGTGCCAACATTTAATCCCTCTCCCTGAATTGCCGAAAAGATTTCGATGAGTGAGGCGGTGGGTAGCAGAAGAGACTCAGCGGTGGCAACAGTTGCAGTCATCATTGGTTTTCGGAACTGAGGAGTCTAGATGCATAAGGCAAGGGATCTTCAAGCCCTAATTGCGCAAAGGCTGCAAGGCGAAGTTGACAGGAATCGCAAGCGCCACAAGCAACAGGAGGCGTTTTGCCCTGTCCCTCCCCATAGCAAGACCAAGTCTGCACCCACGGTACGCCTAATTCTTGGCCCCATTGCACAATATCTGCCTTAGATCGGTTGAGTAAGGGGGCTTCAATCCGAATTGGGTCTCCTTCTCGACCTTGTCGCGTGCCGAGCCGGAACACCTCTTGCATGGCAGCCACATAATCAGGACGGCAATCGGGGTAGCCGGAGTAGTCAAGCTGATTGACGCCAATATGTACTTGGCTGGCTCCAATGGCTTCGGCATAGGAGAGTGCGAAACTTAAAAAAATAGTGTTTCGTGCTGGCACATAGGTAATAGGAATGCCTGCTGACATTTGAGTGGTGCTGCGATGGACGGGTAAATCAAAGCTGGCATCGGTCAGTGCTGAACCGCCCCACAAGCCTAAATCGAAGGACATAATACGGTGCTCTGTCGCATGGGCTGATTTGGCAATGGCGATCGCCGCATCCAACTCCTGTCGATGGCGCTGTGCATAATCGAAGGAGAGCGCGTAGCAGTCTAACCCTTGCGCTTTCGCGGCGTAGAGAACCGTCGAAGAATCCAAACCTCCTGAGAGGAGGACAACCACTTTAGTCAATCTGTGTCTTATCCTTTAGATGAGCCCCAATACATTATTGTAACGAGGGACTTGCGGGGGTTTAGTTAGGGGAACCTGAAGGGTTGGTCATCCTTCTGAGAAATTAGCAGTGTCCCCATCCAACCATAATTCATGCTAACGCGCAGGTTTAGTTGTCGCGCAATGGATCGGGGAACTCTAAGGTGAGAAATTCTATCCTTAGAGGAAAGTCAGAGCGATCGCAAAAAACTCGTGCTACTATCCATCTGAACATCGAATTGCTAGCGAATGCGCTAAATTACTTAGACCATCCTTTACGGTAGAGGGTTGTGAGGAGTGAGTAAACGATTATCGCCGAATCCATTGTCGGCTTATTCGACACGCGGTCATCTCGAACCGATTCGCATCGGGGTAATCGGGGTGGGCAATATGGGCAAAAACCATGTTCGAGTCTTGAGTTTACTCAAAGACGTAGAGCTAGTGGGTATTTCCGATGTCAACATCGAGCGAGGCATTGAAACCGCAAGCCAGTATCGGGTGCGCTTTTTTGAGGACTACAAAGATCTGTTGCCTCACCTGGATGCCGTGTGTATTGCTGTCCCTACCCGTCTTCACTATGAAGTGGGAATGGCCTGTCTAGATGCGGGGGTTCATGTTCTATTAGAAAAACCCATTGCGGCCAGCATCGCAGAAGCGGAATCCCTCGTTAATTTTGCGGCCCAAACCCAATGCTTACTTCAGGTTGGACACATTGAACGGTTCAATCCAGCCTTTCAGGAATTGACTCAGGTTCTCAAGGGTGAACATCTGATTGCCCTCGAAGCGCATCGTATGACGCCCTATGCCCAACGGGCCAACGATGTGTCTGTGGTTCTCGACTTGATGATTCACGACATTGACTTGGTGCTTGATTTAAACCATGCACCTTTGGCCCGGTTGAGTGCTTGCGGAACCCGCAGTGATCAATCTCCCTATTTAGACTATGTCACCGCCACCTTAGAATTTGCCAATGGTGTCGTTGCTTCTCTAACCGCTAGTAAAATTAGCCATCAAAAACGCCGTCAGGTGTTGGCACATTGCCGCCAGTCTCTCGTAGAAGCGGATTTTCTACACAATGAGATTCAGTTGCATCGCTCCAATGTGATACTGCCCAGCGTCACGCTGTCTCATGGTTTGTACCGCAGTGATGGGACTACAGAGCGCTTAGCCACCCAGCGGATTGAGCCTTTGCATGCTGAATTAGAGCATTTTGTAAATTGCGTTCGTGGTGGTCAGCAACCCTCTATTGGAGGGGAACAAGCACTCAAAGCCCTCAAGATTGCTAGCCTGATTGAGCAAGTCATTATGGACGGCAAATCTTGGCAAGGGACTTTGTCAGAATCTCCTAATGAAGCAAATGTTTCGTTTGCACTATTGCAAGAAATTTAAGCGCTAAATTAGGTAAGGTCGATGATGGATGCGACCAGACACTGTGTTGGCCCATCCCCGTTGATCAAGTGTTAGAAGAGGGTTGAGTCAATGTCATCCGATTTTGATCGCGGCATTATGAAATTCAAAGGGGCAGATAGTCCCTTTGCGGTTACGCTTTCGGCAGTTGTAATTCTAGGTGCCATTTTGGTCCTAGTTTGGTGGTCTCTTCATACCGCCTATACATTGCACTAACAGTCGAATGAGACTAGAAGCTAGAGGGTTTATGCGCTTTAGCTTCTAGTCTAATAAAGTTGGAAGACAAACTAGGTTTGGCAATGGCGATGTAGCATGGGCTGCTAGGTACTTTGCCAGTTGCTCTAATGCGCTTTAATTCATTACACTGATTAAGCCTTGGATGCCGTTAGCGTAGTTTGTATCATGTCCGACTCTCAGCCTACACCTAAGAAAGTTGTCCCTAAGCCGATTAAAGCGTCTGAGCGACCGGCCCAGGGTGCAACCCCTTCAGCTCAATCTCCTGCAAAAGACCGGAAAGATAGTCGAGATAAGCGTAAAAAGCGCCAAGGTCAACCTGAAGAATTGCCAAAGGGGAATCCTGCGCTGATGCGTGGACCTCGGCCTGTAAAGCCCTCTGCAGAACCTGAACCTGTACCTTCTGCCGATGAGGACACGACTGAAGCAGCGACTGAGGCAACGGCTGACGCAGAAGCCTCGGCTGAAACCTCTGAGTCATCTGAAGTTTCTGAATAGTCAGTGCCTTCATAGAACGGTTGTCTGTTCTGAAATTGCTGTTGTAAGCATTGCCGCCACCTGAAATCCAGAACTTTGGAGGAGGGTGGCGGCTGCATTTAAGGTTGCACCGGTTGTAAAAATATCGTCAATCAGAAGAATAGAGCCTTGGCTTAAACGAGGGCTCAGGTCTGAACCGAGACGAAATGCATCTTGTAAGTTTTGAAATCTTGCTTGCCGCGAAAGACTGTATTGTGCGGTTGTGGGTGTGATTCGGATTAATCCTTGTGGTTTGAGGATGGCTCCACTGATTTGACAGAAACTGCGAGCGATGAGTTCGGCTTGATTGTACCCGCGCTGATTTTGGCGATCGCCATGGAGTGGAATAGGCACTGCAAAGAGGGGGAGCTGATGGGGATAGGGCTGGGCTAACCAAGCTTGTGCCATCCATTGCCCTAGGGGTTTGGCGATCGCGCTCTGGTGGCGGTACTTGAGCTGTGCCAGACTTTGCTTAAGAGCACCCTCATAGGAACCCCAACTCTGGAGAGGCGGGAATATCTGCGTTTTTACCCAAGGGTGGGGACGTTTACAGGCTTGAATTTTACGAGTACAGTCTTGGCAAAAAACAGAATAGGCTGGGCGTGTGCAGAGTGGACAGGACGTGCGAAAAACAAGGCTTAATCCTGTTTGTACCCAATGACGCCAAGAAGAGACAGGCATAACAGAATCGTATCAATGCAAAAATAAAAAATAAGCTATAAACAAAGACTAAGTCGTCATCCTCAGAAAGGGGGACTTTAGAAGGGGTTACGGCATGGTTTCATCGTACTTGGGAGTCTTCAAGAACTGTTGTGCTGCCCTAATGCTCTATGGAATGCGACAGGGTGGTTTGTCTCTTCAATCGAGTGCCTATTGTCCAAATAAAACTCTAATTCAAGCGTTGAACTTTGCAGATGTAACATAACTCTCCTCGTGAGAACTGCCAGTGACCTGCAATCCCTCGATTATGATGGTGGAACACGATATGTGCAAACATTGTGCTTGATTCTCTGCCTTGGCTCAACCAGGCATCCATAACCGATGGTGTTCAGCCGCTTAGCGACTCGTTAATGCTTCTGGCACAGATGATGCAGCAAGGCCATCCGGTTGCACCAGGCTTTGTAGTGCCGGATAGAATCATGCGCAGCGTTTGGGCACAGACAAAGTGGTGCACAGAAATTTTGCAGGAATTTCCTTACCTGCGTCTGAATGTTGTGCTTTCCCAATCTGCACAAACGCAATTTATTGCTCAGGCCATTCAAAAAGGCATTATCGACCAACCCTTACAGAAGGACTGGGGTGCAAGCTGGAAACGCCTGCTGCGGCCCTACCGTCATCACTCCTTGCTGCTCACGCCCTACGTGTGGACTGCGCCTCAGACGGTACCGCCAAGCTTGGCCTTTACCATGCTGAACCTACCCTTACGCATTTGTGCAGCGCGGTTGGACAGTTTTTGGCCCACCTTACAACTGCTCTGGGCGCAGTTGTTTAGTGCGCAACATCTGCATATTTTGCAGCACTTGGGGTTGCGACCCGAACATGTTGGTTTAGATGTTCTAGTGCAGCCTCTCTCGCACGTTCAAACGTCAGGCTGGATGAAGGCAAGCGATCGCCATCTGTTTCTACAGGCTGTACCGCAACTGGCGCTAGAAAATTGGCCAGAAACTGGGTTGCCGGAGTCTTATTACTGCGATCGCCAGAGCGGTGATTGTGAGCCTGTTGTGCTTGTAGGGGCTATCCAGCCTGCGGAACCACAGATTTCCCCACCACCTTCGGCCTATATCCCCCGTACGAATGCGTCGTTACTGGCTCCAGAATCGTTGCAGGC
>DATNQK010000333.1:0-7515 GCA_036704065.1 Stenomitos sp. | reverse complement strand
GACCCACTCTGATTGCCCATGCTCAAGGGTTTTACCGGCAAGGTTGGATGTGGGGCACTGCAGGGAATTTATCGGCACGTCTGCTAGATAGTAGCTTCTGGATTACAGCCAGCGGGTGCGCCAAAGGAGAATTGACCCCTCACCAATTTGTGCGGCTGTCAGTTGCCGGAGAATTGCTAGAGCAACCTGCTCTGGGGGCAAAACCTTCAGCAGAAGCAAGTATCCACCAAGCTATTTACCAATCTATCCCTGAGGCTCAAGCGTGCTATCACGTGCATTCGGTAGATGCGTGTGTCGTCTCTGAGTGGAGCCAAACCAACAGCCTTCCACTCCCAGCAATTGAAATGATCAAGGGGTTAGGCATTTGGGACGAAAATCCTTGTGTCGAACTGGCACTATTTCCGAATCATCATCACGTGCCGCACATTGCTGCTGACATTTTGGCAAGATTCCAAGTTCAGCCACCGCAAGTTCCAGCTTGTTTAATTCGTGGCCACGGTATTACTGTGTGGGGAAACTCTCCTACGGAAGCACGAAATCGCATCGAAGCTATTGAATTTATATTTCAATATATGACAGCAGCACGACGCTGAGATTTTAACCTTTTCTGGCGGAAAAAACTTGTAAACAAAGCCTTCTGGAGATTTTTGCAAGAAATCAGAGTGAACTGGGTAAGCTAGCCTCAAAAATGTTTGTTTTTATCTTTTTGGGCAAAAAATAATAGCTTTTCGTTCATTAATCTTATTGCAAAAGTTTTGGGAGTGAGGCAATGAGTTTGCAATCGTCTTTTTCTGTGTTTTTCTTAGGGAGCACTATCGCGAGTCAAGTAGGGCTGTGGGCGATGTGCGGCGGCATCATTGCACCTGCTGCATCTGCAAAAATGTCAGTTACTTCTCGTGCCGAAGCCACAATACATTTAGTCGCCGCTAACCCAACACCTGAACCTGCTGAGGGAGTTCAGCCGACTCAACCGACAACTCAGCCAAAATCCCTTCCTGCACCGAAGGCTAGTGAAGCACCATCTGTACTGCCAAAAACCACAAATCCCAATACCTCTGATAGCGGTGCAGAGCCAAAATCGAAAGTAGATACACAAGCAGCACCCAAGGAGCAGACAACGACAACACCAAAAGCAGAAACACAAGCCCCACCTAAAACAACACCCAAAGCGCAGACAACACCACCCAAGGTAGAAACACAAGATGCCTCTAAAACACCACCCAAGGCGCTAACACCACCGAAGGTAGAAACACAGGCTACACCCAAGGTACAGACGAAAACACCAAAAGCGGAAACACAAGATGCTCCCAAGCCCGCACCCAAGGCTCAGACAACAACACCCAAGCCTTTAGCAAAACCTGCTTTGCCAGCAAAGAAACCCGTTTCAGGCACTCAGGCTCCTGCCTCGAAACCCGATCCAAAGGTACAACAGGCCAAAATACTGTTGCGCCAAGGGATTACTCAATATACACGCAATGACTTTACAGGCGCGATCACAACGCTCAATCGTGCCTGGCAACTTTCGCCAACCAATATCAAAACCCTGTACTATCGCGGTCTCGCCTTTGCTGCCCGCAAAGACTATGCCACAGCCATCACTGACTTTACTGCAGCAATCGCGATGGACTCAAAGTGGGCTGAACTTTATATTCAACGCGGGTTAGCTCAAGCTGCATTGAATAAACCGAGCGAGGCGATCGCAGACTATACCCGTGCCATAGAACTTGACCCCAAAGCTGCCAATGCCTACATACAACGGGGGATGTTACGGGCCAAAGATTCTCAACTCAACGAGGCGATCGCCGACTTTAATCGTGCTGCCACATTAAACCCCCAGTCAGCCGTGGTGTATGTGTTGCGTGGTAACGCACAAATGGGCCTCAAAAGATACAGTGCAGCCGTTTCTGACTATGACCGCGCCATTAAGATCGCTCCTGGCTATGCAGCCGCCTATAATCACCGAGGTGTAGCATTGGATGCCTTAGGCAAATCTACAGAAGCAGCCACCAATTATCAAAAGGCAACCCAAATCAATCCCAAGTCGGCTGCTGCTCTCAGCAACCAAGGGGCAACACTGATGGAGCAAGGCAAGATGCAACCCGCGCTCGATCTATTTTCCAAGGCAATTCAATTAAACCCGCAGTACGCCCCAGCCTACAATAACCGTGCCATTGTTCAAGTTGCATTGGGCAATCTTGAAGCCGCTGCTCAGGACTATTCCAAAGCACTATCCCTCAATTCGAAAGATTCTAAAATCTACGTCAACCGTGCTCTGGTTTATGCTGCCCTGAATAAAAACGATGCGGCGATCGCCGATTACGATGCCGCCCTAAACCTAGACCCCAATAATGCTAAGGCATATCACGGTCGGGGAATGTTGCGCATTAGCAATGCCGATCAACACTCCATCGGCCAAGCAGATTTAAAAAAGGCAGCCGAATTATATTTAAAACAAGGCGATCGCGATAATTACGAAGCCCTTGAGGACGTCGTGAAACAAGATATCGGCAAATAAATGTTAGTCACCCAGGTGCACCTAGCTCATGTCTGAATCGGTCCTTCGACTTTCCTGTTTTGCCGGGGTATTCGTCCTGATGGCCCTATGGGAGCAAACCGCACCCTGTCGGCCCTTATCGATGCCTCGGCTGCAACGGTGGTTGAGCCACCTGGGGTTGGCCATACTGAACACAGGGCTTCTGCGAGTTGTGTTGCCGTTGGCCGCAGTTGGCATTGCTGAAATCGCCCAGTCTCGCAGCTGGGGGTTATTCAATGTCTTGATTGTGCCCCAGGCATTAGCCATCGTGGGCTCCCTAATAGTGCTCGATTTTGTCATTTATGGGCAGCACGTTTTGATGCATGTCGTGCCTTGGTTATGGCGACTGCATCAAGTTCACCATGCGGATTTGGATTTAGATGTCACCACTGCGATCCGATTTCATCCCGCAGAAATGGTGTTATCTATGGGACTCAAAATGGCAACTGTAGCGATATTGGGAATGCCACCGTTCGCGGTAGCAACCTTTGAAATTTTGCTCAATGCCTCAGCAATGTTCAACCACAGCAATATTGCATTACCACCAAAGTTAGAGCAGGGGTTGAAATGGATTTTGGTAACACCAAATATGCACCGAATTCACCACTCCATCAAACCTGAAGAATCCAATCGCAATTTTGGCTTCAATCTACCTTGGTGGGATCATTGGTGCGGCACTTATCAAGCCCAACCGTCTGAAGCTCACACAACCATGCCTTTGGGACTCGCCCAATATCGAAGCAATACAGTCGAACGCTTAGGTTGGATGCTATTGGCTCCCTTTCAGGCCAAAATTCAACCTGATCTACAGGATTTTTAATTAAAAATACATCATCAATCTGGGTGCAAGCTCTTGACAGCCAATCACACTGCCTTAACTATGGTGTTAGCAATTTGGGCAGAATAGTTGGCCTTTACTTGCAGTTTTTAGGGTGCTGGTGTGAAGTGTATGAATAACAAACAGCCAATACAACGGCTTAGTTCTGTGTTGAACGGAGGACTGTTTCTCTTGGTTTTAGGTGGACTGAGTGGTGCGCCCAGCCAAGCACAGCTCGATCCTCTTCCAGCTCCAGAGATTCAGGATGTGCCATTACCCCAGGTGCCCTTACCTAGCCCATCCCCTGCTTCTCCCTCAACTGCAACATCACCCCAGCCAACCACTCAACCTTCCGCTCAACCCAGCAGTGGGGCTGTCAGCACTCCAGACACAGCAATCGATCAGACCAAAGATACACCTGCCCCTACATCAACGACGAAGCAAAAGGAAACAGAAGCAAAACCCCAGGAGACAAAATCTCCTCAGACGGAATCAACGACTAAGGGGAAAGAAGCACAACCCAAACCACAGACAACAACATCGCCGCAACCCAAAGAACAAAAAACTGAACCAAAACCGCAGACAACGGCATCTCCACAGCCTGAATCCGAGTCCAGCGAGAAAAAATTGCCAAAGCCTCCTGCGTCGACGGAAAAGCCCAAACCTGCGGTATCGCCGACGGCTGCGCCTCCCCATACACCTGCAACGCCTTCCAAACCATCTCCAGTACCAATTGCTAAACCTAAAACTGGAGAAACAAAACCTACCACTTCTCCAGCCACCCCTTCCTCTCAACCCAAGCCAGCAAAACCCAAGCCCCAAGCGGCACCCTCTAGTACACCGCAGCCGAAGAGTGGAACATCTACACCCAAACCATCGGTGATCAAACCTGCTGCAACTTCCCCTAAAAAACCGGAAAAAGCAACGAAGCCGCCTCAATCTTCTAGCCCAGCGGTGACGCCTCGTCGGGCAGCCAATATCCTGATCGAGCAGGGCAATCAAAAATATCTGAAGCAGGATTATAGCGGTGCGATCGCAGACTACAATGCAGCCATTGCCAAAGAACCGCGTTATGGCTTGGCCTACCTAAATCGTGCCAATGTCAAAGCCGTCACCAACGATCCTCAAGCAGCGATCGCAGACTATAGCAAAGCCATTGAATTCGATAACAGCCTCACCAATGCCTACCTGCGGCGGGCTGCAATGTATGCCTTAACCAGACGCTTTACAGAAGCTATTACAGACTTAAATCAAGTCATCAAACTAGATCCAAAATCAGCAGAAGCCTATCAAAAGCGCGGTCAACTCTACCTCCTCAAAGGGGACAATCGTGCCGCACAAGCCGACTTTGCCCAAGCAATTACACTTTCGCCATCAGGCCCCGCTTACTTAGGCAGCGGCATTGTAGCTGCTTCCTTTGGGAACGATGCCGAAGCATTGCAACTGTTCACCCAAGCCATTCAGCGCAACCCTAAACTTGAGGAAGCCTTCTATCGACGGGGACTATTGCAAGGCAAACAAGGCAATAGTGTGGCTGCTATTGCCGACTTAAGCCAAGCCATTCGACTCAGACCCACGTTTACAGAAGCCTTGTTCAATCGGGGAATCTTTTATTTGGCGCAAAAATCTTACGACCTGGCGATCGCCGACTATACCCAAATCATCCAACTTGCGCCTCAAGAGGCCAACGCCTATTTTGCAAGGGGAACCGCGTTGAGTGCTAAAGGCGATCGCACTGCCGCCATTACCGATTACAACCAAGCACTTCAGATTGACCCTAAATTGTTTGCAGCCTACGTCAACCGCGCAAATCTGCTCAGTACCAACGGTGCAACAGCCGATGCCATTAGCGATTACACCAAAGCGCTAAATCTCAGCCCCAACAACGCCATTGTGTATCATAATCGCGCCCTTGCGTACCGCACTATGGGCCAACTGCCACTGGCTTTGGCTGATTTTCGCAAGGCAGCAGATCTCTACGATCAGCAAGGCAATGCAGAGGAGTCTGCTCGGATTCGCCAGACAATAGCGCAGTTACAACCACTGGTGCCCACAAAACCCACTCAACCCTAAGCCATCCAGGCAAGGCTGGGCCGATTGAGAAACGTTATTGTAAGTCGGCGTCCTTGAGGCTAATGCGCCACATCCTTTCAAAGGGTCGAGGACCCGATGGTTCCAGGTTGTTGGGGCTATCTTTGGCAATACCAACGTTGAAGATGCCACCGATATTGAGCAAGCCTACACTCCAGCCATAAATTTCGGCAGGATTGGTAATTCGCGATCGCCGCAGTCGCACCTTCTGTTCACTCCCATTGACGAAGTACAGCGTCGCCCATTTGCGCTGAAACACCACCTGCGCATCAAAAACGCCTCCTGTCTCGTAGGAGTAGACTTTGGCACTCAACCGTCTACCATCAACGGAGCGCCCTTGATATTCTGCGCCATAGACAGGCAGCGCCAACAACCCAACAAAGACCATTCCGATGAAGCGACCCCAACCTTTCATGGGTCTATTCTCCAAAGCACATCGCAGATGGAAAAGAGTGGATGCTATTTAAGTTCTCCATAGAACCATTTTATCTTGAGCATCTAAGATTGCTGCAAATGGACGAACCCTAGGTCTGGCATAATGGGCAAGCCGATTGGTAACACTCATGCATCCTCATCTTTGGTATCCGTTTACCCAAGCCAAAACCGCACCGGAACCCATCAAGGTTAAATCGGGGAAAGGGGTATGGCTCACGTTAGAAACGGGCGAGCAAATCTTGGATTGTATTTCCAGTTGGTGGGTAAACATCCATGGCCACGCGCATCCCAAAATTGCAGACGGGATCGCACAGCAAGCCCATCAGTTAGAGCATGTCATTTTTGCAGGGTTTACCCACGATCCAGCAGAACAACTGGCAACACAGTTGGTGCAGTGTTTACCAGAGCCCCTCACCCGTGTTTTTTATTCAGACAATGGCTCTACGGCAGTGGAAGTAGCCCTCAAAATGGCATACCAATACTGGTGCAATCGGGGTACCCCCCGTCGCACTTTCTTGGCCTTCGAGGGTGCTTATCACGGGGATACCTTCGGTGCAATGGCAGTTGGTGAGCGATGCATCTTTACCCAGGCATTTGAACCATTGTTATTCGATGTAGAATTCTCCCCTTACCCCACCACACATCTACACGACACGAAAACCCAAGACACAGAACAAGCCATTCTTGCCCAAATTGAGCAGCGTTTAGCCCAACAGCCAGAACGCTATGCTGCCATCCTGATTGAGCCGTTGGTGCAGGGTGCAGGGGGGATGCGTATGGGGCGATCGCACTTTTTACAATCCTTGCGCCGCTTAGCAGATACCTACAATACCCTGTTGATTTTCGACGAGGTGATGACAGGCTTTGGCCGCACTGGAGACTGGTTTGCCTGTCGTAAAGCCAACGTAGCACCCGATATTATTTGCTTATCGAAAGGAATCACAGGCGGGTTTATGCCGCTATCGGTCACGATTTGCACTGAATCGATTTATCAAGGCTTTTACAGCGACGACCCACAGCAGACGCTCTATCACGGTCATAGCTACGCCGCAAACCCCTTGGGATGTGCAGCGGGTTTAGCCTCTTTAGCATTAATGGCAGAGAATGAATCCAAATTTCGGCAGATGGAAACAATCCATCTTAAACAGTTGCACCATTTGGCCGATCATCCACGTGTTGTCGCTCCTCGGGTGACGGGAACCATTGCTGCCTTCGATATTACTACCGACAATCCCGGCTACCTGAACAATATCTCGCTAAAGGTCAGGGAACTGGCGATCGCCCATCGGTTGCTGCTGCGTCCCCTCGGTAATGTGTTGTATATCATGCCGCCCTACTGCATCACAGAGGACGAATTAGCGTTTGTCTATCGAGGCATTCAAAGCATTTTGGATCAAATTTGAAGGGCTGAGGAGAATCGTGATTAAGACCCCCCTAAGTCAACAGGCACTTGAAAGGTATATGAGGTACATCCAGATCTGAGAGAGACAGATAGTCGGTGAGGTCAAGCTAAGATGGGCTTAGCCAGTTGGAAAGGGGTTGCTTAACACGCTACGGTTGCCCATCCATTTCACTTGTTATTTTGAATCACCTCTATGCTTTCGCCGATTGAATCTTCCTTAAGTTCGGATAGTCATCC
>DATNQK010000332.1:0-3796 GCA_036704065.1 Stenomitos sp. | reverse complement strand
TATAAAGGCGATCGCTCCATGCGAGAGTCTGGCTTTGATATTTCCAACCGCTTTGGGCCTTTTAGCGTTGACATCATTCACTATGTGCCTGTCTGCCTGAATGTGTTGCTCTATCGGATGGAGCAAGATTTGGCGCAAATGCATCGAATCCTAGGCAATGAAGAAGCCGTTCACCACTGGAACCATCAAGCAACAGAACGCCACCATCGCATTGATGCACTGCTGTGGAACGAATCAGCAGGCTTATACTTCGACTACAACTTCCACACCAACCAACAAAGCCAGTATGAATTTGCCACAACGTTTTATCCGCTATGGGCTGGCTTGGCGTCTAGCGAACAGGCGGCAAAGGTGGTTGCCAACCTATGGCGATTCGAAGCCCCAGGGGGGTTACTCACCAGTACTCATGTGACCGGAAATCAATGGGATGCCCCCTTTGGCTGGGCACCGTTGACCCTCATTGCCGTACAAGGACTCTTACGTTACGGTTACGCCAAAGACGCACATCGCCTTGCCTGTAAGTTCCTTTCAATGGTGGTTCAGGAGTTTGAAAAAACAGGCACATTAGTCGAGAAATATGATGTTTGTGCTTGTTCTGCCCAAGTGTCTGACGAAATTCTCTATGGTTACAGCACCAATGAAGTGGGCTTTGGTTGGACCAATGGCGTTGTGCTGGAACTGCTGGCAATCATAGACGCCCAAGCTTCCGCCGCATCCTAAAATCCTGCGCTGTGGGTTAAGTGGCGATCGCACCCTGCTTATGATCTTTGCGAGATGAAACTGCACCCTCAAGCACTTGCGGATAGGTGCTTTTATGAAGGACTGTAACCTTCGCAGTAGTTCTTCGAGATAATGAAGAGGAGAGCGCTCCTATAGACAGGTGGGTATGTCTTACGTTTGCGAGTTAGGGCCAGACCACGCAATTTTTCTTGATAATCAAGGATCTCAAACGATTATCACGACCCTAATGAGGGGACACGGGCAACAACAACAATCTAGTAACAACGTAAACACAGGGTCTTGGACAACGCTGCCGAAAGTTTACCAAACCCTTCACGGGGTAATCTTAGAGATTGCGACTGCGCAGGGAAAGTACTTCATGCAAGTACAAGGTAGCAGCATGAGCGCAATGACTACTCCTCCCTCCCTCAAGAACGTACCCCAACTCCCCCTTCAAAACTCTAACAATAAGCCTGTCGATGCTCCGTTCCCGTCGATGCAACCGATGCAACCGATGCAGCCCATGCAGGCAATTCAACCCATACAGCCGATGCAGCCCATGCAACCAATGCAACCGATGCAGCCCATGCAACCCATGAAGATGGGAAACATGGAGATGAACATGAATCCAATGGAGATGCGGATGGGCAATATGCATCTGAGCATGGGTACAGCATCTGCACCATCCAACGCTTCCTCACCTAACACTGCATCACCCAATGTGCGACGCTTTTGTAGTCAGTGTGGCTCTGCCGTTGCCCCTGAAGACAGATTTTGTTCTAGCTGCGGCACCAGCCTAAGCAAGTAAACTGTTTCGCTACGCAACTCCACCGCAAAAATGCTTGTCTAGACAAAAAATAAAACACCCTATGCTTTATACCCACATAGGATGTTTGAGAAATAGGAATAAGGACTCAACTAGACTAACACCATAAGAAAGAGGTTTGTGCTGCGATCGCACTCATCCAGCGCTCACGTATCTTATTCACAACCCATTCATAGAACAGTTGCCAACCCAAAAAGATAGAGAAACGCTAAATCAATCCTGGCCCTCTACCGCGATCATCATGCTCCATCGTTAATTTCCCAGTTTCATCTGTTTCATTAACTTCTTCAAGTTCATGGGTTCTTGCGGCTCTAGCTTCCTCTTCTTCTGCACGCAGATCTCCAGGCTCATTGACATACATTTCGGGTTCTATCGCGTAATTATTTAACAAACCCTCTTTATCAACTGTATATCCACCTGTCGTATCTATATCTCCTTCTTTCTCGGGCAAATGCTTGTAATCGCCTTGCTCTCTTTCTTTTCGGGCAGCGGTTTCAGCAGGCACAATACCTCGGTCATAAGTATCTACTTCAACAGGATTATTAGTTTGATCGCTCATAACCATCACCATAAGAGTACTTAATCCTTTATAGAATGTAGAGATTTATACTCTTATCCTCCCAATTGGAGAAATTAATAATTCAATGTATATATTTCGTTGAGTTCACCCAACCTATGTGTGAGATCATCCCTGTTTAAATCAAGGCTTAAAACAAAACATTCATACAAAATCGCAGATGTTTTTTTTAACGGAGAAGCTTACTATCAATGCTCAATTGTCCCTAATAATTTTTAAGACAACAAATGCATAGATCCCGTCTGTAAAAAACTGGGTTTCAAGAAGAAACTCAACAAAAAACCATATCGCCCACTCAAGCGATATCTAAAGGAAAGATTTCTCCCAAAGCAGAAGATTTCAAGCAGCTACTGCACCGCAGTCGGTTGCTGAGGAGACTTTTCAGATTTCAGATTCCCTTTTTGTGCCTCTGCAATTTTCTGATTGAGTACACTTAATGCTTTGGCATACTGAGGATCTTTTGGCGTACCAACCATGTCCTGCGTCATGGCCTTCATTTGAGCTTCAGTCAGCTCAACCTTGTAATCCGGTTCAATGCCTTTTTTGTTAATGTCACGACCGGCTGGTGTAAAGTACTTCGCGATCGTAACGGCCATCCCAGAGCCATCGCGCAATGGATGCACAGATTGCACTAAGCCTTTACCGAAGGTTTTAGTACCGACCAGTACGCCTCGCTTATTGTCCTGGATGGCACCAGATAAAATTTCACTCGCGCTGGCCGAGCCCCCATCAACCAGCACTACCAAGGGTTTATCGGTCAGGCGTCCTCGTGATGCCGTTAATCGCTCAGTCTCACCACGACGACTCACGGTAGAAACAATCGTGACATCATTCATCCACATCCGCGCAATTTCCGCACTGGAGTAGAGTAACCCACCTGGATCCATCCGCAGGTCTAGAATGAAGCCTGCCACATTTTTCTTGGTTAGCTCCCGAATGGCTTTTTTCATTTCCGCCGGGGCATTTCCACTAAACTGCGTTAGGCGGATATAACCTACCCCTCCCGTAGGACTGGGTTGGTAGCTATACCGTACCGAGTGCAGTTCAATCTGTTCACGCTTTAGAGGAATGGTCAGAACCTGTTTGCCCCGACCAATCGTGAGGGTAACGGAGGTATTCACTGGGCCTCGGATAAGACCCACCACTTCGTTAATGTCCATGCCTGAGGTGGATTTGTCGTTGACTTTCAACACCACGTCTTTAGCTAAAATACCTGCTCGTGCAGCAGGGCTCCCTTCAATGGGAGAAATAACGGTAATGGCTTTGGTTTTCTCGTCCTGAGTAATTTGGATACCTACGCCAGTCAACTCTCCGGAGGTATCAATCTGCATACTCTTAAATTGTTCAGGATCCATAAACCGTGTGTATGGATCGCCCAATTTCTCCAGCATGCTGCGGATGGCAGCATAGGCTTCTTTGGTTGTGGCGTAGTTGCGGTTTAAGTATTGAGTACGGATGGCACGCCAGTCATTCCCGTTAAAGGTGCCATCAACATATTCGTTGTCTACGACTTGCCAAACTTCATCAATGACTTCTTTAGGGCTAGCCTTAAACAAAGCCCAGCTTTTTGATAAGGAAAGACCTGCACCAATCGCTAAAACACCAGCGCCTGCCACGGCAGCTGAGCCTAACAGGAGACCGCGCATGGGAAATGCCATAGTCGATAACTCGCC
>DATNQK010000331.1:0-4792 GCA_036704065.1 Stenomitos sp. | reverse complement strand
CTTTCAGGAATCCTGGTAGCTCCACTTCTGCTTCTTGAGATGAGGCAAAGGGACCGAAGTAATAAACACACTTTGGACTTTGGGTTGTGACTTCAACCCACCAAGCAAGGCCTACACGGTTAAGAAAAGAAGCCAGTTGGCCTTTTAAACTCATGGACTCTGTCTTTTGAACCACTAACAAGATAGTAACCTCCTAAATGGGCGTTAATTCCCCCACGCCACAAAGAATTGCAAAAAATGCTTAAGTAACGTTTCGATTTATATATCGCTTATCTTAGTGTTTCAGATCTAGTCCCCAACATGATGTACTCTCTGTAACCATCGCTGGCGGAAAATTTCGTAAAGGGCCATACCCGCAGCGACAGAGGCATTGAGGCTAGCTGTTTTGCCTTGGAGTGGAATGGAGGTTAGTACGTCGCAATGGCGCTGGGTGAGCAAGCTCAACCCTTCTCCCTCAGCCCCAACCACCAAAACGACGGGACCATTCAACGACAATGTATGCAGTGAGTCCCTCGCATTGGGCGCTAAGCCATAAATCCAAAACCCAGCTTCTTTGAGCTGTTCTAGGGCTTGGTTGAGATTGGTGACTCTGGCGATCGCAATCGATTCGAGGGCGCCTGCCGCCACTTTTGCCACGGTGGATGTAATACCAACAGCCCTGCGCTGCGGCAGTACAATGCCTTGAGCACCTAAGGCCTCAGCGGTGCGGATGACAGCTCCTAAATTGTGGGGATCGGTCATGCTATCGAGGGCCACAATCACCGGACTATCCGTTACCGATTTAATGCGTTCCAGCAGATCCGCTAAGTCTAAATATTCGTAGGAAGCCGTCTGAGCTGCAATCCCCTGATGCTTCGCCTGGTTGGTAATAAAGTCTAATCGTTTGGTATCGACTTCATCGATCACAGTGCCTTTACGCTTGGCTTGATCTAAAAGCGTATGGAACTTGGCATCGTAACGCAGGTGGGGCAGAACCCAAATCCGATTCAGGGTGCGATCACCATCTAAAGCGGCCAGAAGGGTATGACGCCCGTAGATTAAATCCCGGCTCGAAGCCTCTTCCTCCACAACTGGCTCAGATCTGACAAAGTCCGCAGATTGTCCCCGAGCCACCCCAATTTTTTTCACCAGCATTGGTTTTTGAAGCTTGGGTCTGGGCTTACCACCGCCCGACCGCCTTGTGCGATCGCCCCCAGCTTTGGGTTTCCTGTCTTTTGCAGGAAAGGGTCTACTATTTGGGGATTTAGGCATGGGGGGAGTCCTCATCAGGGTAATCATCTTGCCTAACGCTCGAAGGCAGCGGCAAATGCAGTCGTAGGGGATAAGGCTGAAAACACAACGTTATCGAGCCAGGATCATGGAAAGTGAAATGGTGAAAAGCTACAGCAGCTTAAGGCGTTACAGACGTGTAATTTTCTTTGGCAAAGAGATCTAAAATTTCCTGCAACCGATCCATATCTGTAAGATACAGGTAGCCAATCAATGCTTCCAGCGCAGTGGCATACTGATACACGTCTAAATCTAAACGCTTCGGCTGACCGCTCGCTGCATTACGCCCTTGCTTTAAAATTCGGACTTCCGTTTCGCTCAGGTGCGGCACTAATGCTTTAGCAAAAGCGGCCTGAGTTTCGGCACGAACACAAGCGACCACCTGTTGATGATAGTCGCGCATCCGAGAAGGGGGCAACAAGTACCGATTGCGAATATATAACTCAAAAACAGCATCCCCCAAGTAAGCTAACGCTGTTGGGGAAAGAGTATGAAGGCAAGTTGGCGAAACCGGATAGCTAATAGGCCACAGTGGGTGCATGGAAGCTGCCTCTGCATTGCACTTCCTTTAACCATAACCTTCAACCACCCTGAACTCAAACACAACCTTTATAAATTGAGTTTGAGGAACTGGCAAAGACCAACCTAGCCTTCAAGCAGATGGAAGATTAGAGAGTGCAGTCTCCACACTGGGCTGGAGAGCCAGAAAGTCCTGTAGCCGCACAAGCTTCACAGTCTGCGTCACTCGAGGATTGGTCACAATCTGAAACGAGCCTTTTGCATTCTGCATTTGCTTCGCTAAACGCACCAGAACACCCAATCCTGAACTATCGATAAAGTCAATCTTCGATAAGTCCAAGACAACATTAACAGGCCCTTCTTCTAAACACTTCGTCATCACCTTCAAGAAAACGGGTTCTGAAAAAGCATCTAGCAGACCTGTAAGGCGAAAAAGCTGATAGTTATCCCTGACGTCTCGTGTGCCTCGCAAGCTAACGGTCAGGTTTAATTGCTCAGGAATAGTCCCCTCCTTTCTCGGCTATGCCCAAAATGTGTGTCATAAAGATGAGGCACTAGTATAGAGTCTTTCCGGACCCTTGTCTACTGCCCTAATTGGGCTTGACGATGGGCTTCCATTGATTCTACAAACTGGGCAAAAAAATGATCGGCATCGTGGGGGCCGGGACTCGCCTCAGGATGATATTGAACCGAAAATAAAGGCAAACTGCGATGCTTTAGACCCGCCACGGTCTGGTCATTGAGGTTTAAGTGGGTCACTTCAACTTCTAAATCTTTGAGCGAGTCGGCACTGATGGCAAAGCCATGATTTTGGCTGGTAATCTCTACATGTTGAGAGAGGCCCGCAGGCTGATTGAGACCTCGATGTCCAAACTTGAGTTTGAACGTTTGAGCCCCCAGAGATAGCCCCAGCAACTGGTGCCCAAGACAAATGCCAAACATCGGCTTACTTGCCTGAAGCAGCGCTTGAGCTGTCTCAATGCCTTGATGGACTGCAGCAGGATCACCAGGCCCATTGGATAGAAAAATGCCATCGGGATTCAACGCTAAAATTTCAGCAGCAGTGGTATGGGCAGGCACAACAATGACTCGGCAACCATAGCTGGCAAGGCGTCTTAGGATATTACGCTTGATGCCAAAATCGATTGCCACCACACGAAACTGAGCAGGCTGTGCCGTAAATTGTTCTGGCTTAAATTCCCAAATCTCTTGGCTTGGCTCGGTCCACTCATAAATTTCAGAGGTTGTTACCTCTTGGGTAAGATTGAGACCTTCCATAGAAGGAGTCTGCAGGACAAGGCGATGCAGTGCTTCTGGATCTGTAATTTCTGTGGAAATGGCCCCATTCATGGCGCCCACCGAGCGAATTTTCCGCGTTAGTGCACGTGTATCGATCCCGTAGATGCCTGGAATCTGGTGTTGGTTGAGGTAGTCTGGCAAAGATTGCTGCGATCGCCAGTTACTGGGTTCAAAACACACATTGCGTGCAATAGCACCCCGCACCTGAGGACGCCCAGATTCCTCATCTTCTGGCGTTACCCCTGTATTGCCTAACTCTGGGTAAGTAAAAATCACTAACTGGCCGCAGTAGCTGGGATCGGTCAAAACCTCTTGATATCCCGTCATCCCTGTATTGAAAACAACCTCGCCCACCTGAGTTCCCGGTGCGCCAAAAGACCATCCTCGATAAGTCGTTCCATCTGCTAAAACCAAAAGTGCCGATTGCTCGGATAAACGCGGCATAGACCTTGGCCCTCTGAATCCCATTCAATACCCTACTACGCAGCGGCTAAACCTAACAGATCTTCAGGCTAACCATTTATAGCGGTATCATGACGGTCTGCGACGATACTTTGGTTTGAGTTATTGAGCTAAGCTCCAGGTTTTTCTGGGGTGGATACAGACGGCTCAACACATTCATCCAAAGGAGGCAGCGGTAATTTACGGGATACGCGAAAAAAAATCCATTCTTCTAAAGATTCGGCCAAATTATGACGGCACAGTTCTAAGGTATCGCCATAGGCTTGTACGCCATCAAAACCCGGCAACTCTCCATAAACAGAGTCGTCTTCTGGAAGCACCCGGTATTGGGCTTGGGTCATCGCCGTCCGAATGTAGTTGGAAAGCATGGGCTACCTATCGGCTAGGGATGTGCTTGTGTTCTCCTACTATAGTTCCCCCAAGTTTGAAGAGCTATCTCTCGTTGAGTCTGACGCTGTTGAGGCAACAGATCTTTGGGCAAGCAATTCGCATTACAACGGATTTTGAGCTGATATACACATCCAAAATCTCACAGCTCTTGTGCAGAAAGGCTTTCTGCTATTGCAGGTGTATCTCAACGAGGCAGAATTCGCGGTAGGAATTAGGCCAAACGTAGCAAGACGCAAATTTTCATTTACTCCGTCTTATGCGGTTTTCCTTCAAAAATCTCTCATTTACTGAGCGATTTCTTTAACAAGGCTGATCCGACTGTAAGTCGTCCAATGATTGCCTCAGTAAAGTGTTGAGTCGGTTTTGATCGCCCAAGCAGGTAACAAGTTTTTTCGGCGCGAGGGTATCAAAATTCCCCATCTGTGGGCATAATTATCAAGAATCATAAAATGATTCAGAAGATCAGTACATTCTTCGAGACACTACATTGCGTTTTCGGTTATCATCGATCCTTGTGTGTAATTTTGTACTTTCTGGCCAATAAGGGGATAGAAGCATGTTGAAGTCGCTATCTGGCCAATTGGGGGATAGGTTCCTCACTCCAGTCGGTTCTCCTGATGATCCGTTGGAAGTTCGGGTACCTGCCTCCGTTGGATTCCACTGCATTTTAGAGTTGTACGACTGCTCTAAGGCACTTTTGAACGATGCTGACTTTGTACGGCAAAGTTTACGAGACGCCGCTACACAAGCTAAGGCAACTCTATTGAACGAGGTTTTACATCAGTTTGAGCCGCAAGGAATAACAGCGTTAGCGTTGTTATCAGAGTCGCATATTTCTATCCATACGTGGCCG
>DATNQK010000330.1:0-1501 GCA_036704065.1 Stenomitos sp. | reverse complement strand
CTTTTATCAGGCAGGTAGCGCAATCGGGAGGGAAGCAAAACAGTGTGGCAGAAGCAATGGTTGGGGTTAGCCTTGGCAGTGGGGCTGGGGGGTGTACTGGTGCTACGCCTAAGCTCAAAACCTGTGGCTGCTCCAGTCCCTCAGCCTGTGGCATCGCTCCAGTTTCAGGTGTTTGAGCAGCCGACCGCCACGATTTATGCCCTCACCATTCCGGCTCATGCTGCTTTTGTGGTGCGACCGTTCTTGGCCAATTCGGTGGCAACCGTGGCTGAAGTGGCTTCACAGACCCAGGCGATCGCCGTGATCAATGCGGGGTTTTTCGATCCGGCGAATCAAAAAACAACCTCGCCTGTCACCCTTAATGGGCAGTTGGTGGCTGATCCAAGGGCCAATGCGCGCTTGATGCAAAATCCCCAACTGACGTCCTATCTCGATGCCATTTTGAACCGCAGTGAATTGCGCATCTATCAGTGTCAAGGTCAGGTTAAATATGCGATCACCCGTCATGCTGCGCCCCTCGCCCAGGGCTGCACCTTAGTTCATGCCGTGGGGGGTGGCCCACAGTTATTGCCTGTCGATACTTCCCAATCCGAAGCCTTTACAGACTACGCCCAAGGCAGTTTGGTGCGAGATGCCTTGGGGTCGGTGCAACCGAATTCGCGAACCGCAGTGGGGATCAAGGCAGATGGGGCATTGGTTTGGGTGATGGCGGCCCAAAAATCAACGACAACCGAAACCAGCGGTCTGACCTTGGCCGCGTTGACCCAGTTTCTACGAAGCATAGGGATACAGTCGGCGCTGAATTTAGATGGCGGTTCTTCCTCCTCGCTGTTCTACCGTACTCAGACCTACTACGGTCATCGCGATCAAGCCGGAGCACCCGTAATGAGGTCGGTGAAGTCCTTTCTGGTGTTGCAGCCTCAGTAAAGCAATGTTGTTGTCCCCTAATCGCAGAGGGGTAGAGGTGGGCAACTGCTGCGTTCGTTTCCCTCGAACTTCTGCCAACAGCGTATGATAAGCAATGACTTTGCTGCGATTCTGCAAGACGCTCTGCTATGGCCCTCCAACTGCGCATCTACGTTCCGCCTCATCCCTTAATCAAACACTGGCTGGCGATCGCCCGTGATAAGAACACACCGAACGTCCTCTTTCGTACCGCTCTCAAAGAACTCGGCTACTGGCTGACCTACGAAGCCATGCGCGGCGATTGGATACCCACGGAAGAGACGGTCGTGGAGACCCCGCTAGGGCCCACTGCTGCTGCTGTCGTCTCCCCCAGCGTTCCCGTGGCGATTGTGCCCATTTTACGGGCAGGCTTGGCGATGTTAGATGGGGCACAAGCGGTGATGCCGACGGCTTCCACCTATCACCTGGGGCTGGTGCGCAATGAAGAAACCTTACAGCCATCCTGTTATCTCAATAAGCTGCCCCCCGCGCTCGACCCCCAAACCCGGATTCTGATTTGCGAACCCATGCTGGCCACTGGCGGGTCAATCATGAT
>DATNQK010000329.1:0-2216 GCA_036704065.1 Stenomitos sp. | reverse complement strand
GGGCCATTCCTCCAGAGAAGCCGGCAGGTTTAACGAAAGGCATTCTGCTGGGCCTTGGTGGCGTGTTAGGGGTATTTGCAGGGGCGGCAACTGCCTATTTCCTAGAGGCGAACAATCGTAGAGTCCGTTCGGTTGAAGATGCACAGTATCTTTTTGACCTGAAAGTGTTGGGCGTAATTCCGATGTCCGAGCGCAGTCGCAATCTCTTATTTTACGATGGCGGTCAGGCTTACCATATTCCTGAAGTCGCGGTGCGTGATAAGCCAGGTTCTCCCACCTGCGAAGCGTATCGATTGCTGCAATCCAACCTGAAAACCAATGGGACGCGGCGCACGAAAGTGTTGGTGGTTGTCAGCTCCATTCCTCAGGAAGGAACCTCAACGGTTTGTGCTAACTTGGCTGCGGCGATCGCTCAAAGTGGTCGTCGGGTGCTATTGGTGGATGCCAATTTGCATAACTCAGTTCAGGGTGAAATTTGGTATATCCCTCACATGGAAGGGCTGAGCAATATTTTGGCCGAGGAGGTGTCGTTCTGGACGGCAGTACATAACGTCTCCACCAACTTAGACGTGTTGCCCGCAGGCAATGCAGAGGTCTTGCCATCGGCCCTGCTAGATTCGCCACAGATGGAATTGGTGATTGATCACTGTGCCAGCCTGTACGATGCAGTGATTTTAGATACCCCTGCCTTAACCGTGTCTGCAGATGCGACGTTGCTGGCCAATTTGGCAGACAGTGGCATCTTAGTGGTGCGTCCAGAGCTTTTGGATATCGAAAATGCGATCGCAGCTCAAGGGATCTTGGAACAATGGGGCGACAAAATGATCGGCATGGTGGTCAATGGCGCACCGATGGGGCAGTTTACCTATAGCTACGATACGCCTGCGTTGAAAGATAGTACCTATGCTCCTGCTGTGGCGACGATTCCGGTTGTGCCGCTGGCCACTTCTTCAGAACCCGATTTGCCTTGGCTCCCTCTTGATGCAGCAACCGAGGAGGCCATGACCGTTCGCTCTCCCGAAAACTTAACCTTGACCGACCTAGAAAAAATGTCTGCGTCTGAATTAAAGGGTTTGGTGGAAACGCTGAGTCAAGATTGGTTAAGGTCTACGCGTCTGATTCAGGAGCAAGAAGCAGAATTAGACTTGCAATCTCAAACGGTGAGTGAACTGCAAGAACGCCTTTCCGCTGCTGGGGCTTACCATCGCCATGCTGCCAACGAATATGATCGCTTGAGTTTAGAAGTGCAACTGGCGGATGGGGAAGAACGGAAGCGACTCCTTGACCAAACCCTAATGGGTCAGCGTCGTCGCCTACGAGAGCAGCACGATTTATTGAAAAAATCGTTGCAGATGATGCGCGAGAAGCTGATGGTGCCCAGTAGCACTGATTCCATCGGGGTTGAACCCAGCCCTGATTTCAATCATCCAGAGGTCTAGCCTTTTTGTAGATTAGAGGAGTGGAGCGAGCCATGCCGAACCTTCGCTAAATCCTTTCTTCAGTGAGTGCTGGAGTGGGATCCGCCTCTAGAGGCAGAGAGCGGGGACTTGGCAAAAACTGTCCTGTCTAAGGTGGTTGAAAAACGCGATCTGACAAAGAGGACTTAAAATTTAGTCAGGCTCGATTGACTGTATCGATTGACTGCTGTTGTTATCCGCACCCAAAAGGCTTTATGACTGAGGTTCCTGTCTCTCGCATTCGCAATTTTTCGATCATTGCTCATATCGATCACGGAAAATCGACCCTTGCGGATCGTCTGCTCCAGGCGACTGGCACAGTCAGTTCGCGAGATATGAAGGAGCAGTTCCTGGACAATATGGAACTGGAGCGAGAACGCGGCATCACGATTAAGCTCCAGGCTGCGCGCATGAATTACACAGCTGCCGATGGTCAAGTGTATGTGCTTAACCTCATCGATACGCCTGGGCACGTGGACTTTTCCTACGAAGTGTCGCGATCGCTTGCAGCTTGTGAGGGTGCGTTACTGGTGGTGGATGCCTCTCAGGGGGTAGAAGCCCAAACCCTAGCCAACGTTTACTTGGCCTTAGAAAATAATCTAGAAATTATTCCAGTCCTTAACAAAATCGACTTGCCAGGGGCAGAGCCAGATCGGGTGGCAGGCGAAATTGAAGAAATTATTGGCCTTGACTGTAGCGATGCAATTCTGGCCTCTGCCAAGGAGGGGATTGGCGTCCCTGACATTTTGGAAGCGATTG
>DATNQK010000328.1:0-7902 GCA_036704065.1 Stenomitos sp. | reverse complement strand
ATAGCAATTGTCAATTGGTCCGTCTTTCAGAGTTTCCGAGTTTCTTGGACTGTCGGAATAAGAAACAGCAGCCCTTAGGTTTAATTTTGCTCAAATCGCCGCCGGAAGTAGGGACAACAACAGGAGTTCCTTGGAAAGTAGGGGTAGATTTCGGCACGTCGTTCACCAATGTCTATTTGGAGCGCAATCATACGGTAGAACCGCTAACGGTGGAGCCGTTGCACTATCAAGTTACGGGTAGTAGCGTTGAAATCCGGCCAGTGGCGTTGTTTGAGTATTTTGTCGCCAATAAAATGGAATTACCTCTCTCGACAGTTCTGACAACGCGGGGAGCGAAGGGCGAAGAACAAACGTTATTAGATGGGCGGATTTTTATTCCACGCGATTTAAGTTCGTTTAGACCCAGCACAGACGATTGGATTCGGACTAATCTTAAATGGTCACCCGAGACGCGCAATTTTAACCGCTTATTTTTGAAGCATCTGATCTTGCAGATTACGGCCCAGGCGGCGATGAGCAATGCCAAAGAAATTCAATGGTCGATTTCTTATCCTTCGGCATTTTCTAGGAGTGATCGCAATACTTATGCCCAAACCTGGCGCAGGCTAACCCAGGAAATTGAAGAAATCACTGGAATTCCACAGCTCTGTCCTTCTCAAGATAATCCTAAGTACCGCACGGAGAGCTTAGCGGTTGCGCAGTATTTTGCAGATTATGAATTAGCGGGGCTTAAAAATAGGCTGGATTTGGTGAGAAGTACTTGTATCGATATTGGTGGCGGGACGTCGGATATTTCAATTTGGGAGAAAAACCAACTTTTGCATCAATGTTCGGTACAGTTAGCGGGGAAGGATTTATTCTCGCAGTTTATTCAACTCAATCCAGGGTTCTTGGAACGACAGTTTCGCACGCCAGTTGACGAGTGGCGGAAATTGCGCGGGTTCCAGTTTTACGTGAAGTTAGATATTTTGCTGCGTCGAGAAAGTGATGGTTGGTTGCGAAATCGGCGAGATATGGTGGCTGAGGAACCTGAATTTCAAGGGTTGATGCAACTGATGACCTTAGGAATTGCTGGACTCTATTATTATGTCGGGTTGTTATTGAAGGCATTGTACGATGAAGGAAAGTCTAAAATGCCGGAAATTACTCCTGTTTTCATTGGTGGAAATGGCTCTCGATTCTTAAACTGGTTGGCCGAGGGGGGTGAGTTTTCGCGCCATTGTGAGGTGAATGATTTACTCAGTGCCATGCTCAGTTCTGCTTCGGGATTTGAGGATATTCATACTAATTCGACACTGAGTCCCTTACCAAAGGATGAAGTAGCTTGCGGGTTAGTTCTAGAAGAAAGTCATTTAAAGGGACTGGATAAGCGGGATGAAGATCCATTAATTGCAGGGGAAGCTTTTGAGGTGAACGGTACAACCTACGACTGGAATACTCGAATGCAGTTAAGCGGCAATATTAAAGAGTTAGATGTTCCAGAGTTAACCCAGCTTATGAATTTTATGAGCTATTTTCACGTCGCATTAGATAAGCAGCGGGTTGAGGGAGTTCCCCCATTTAAGGGTTATAAGGTAAGCGATAAAATTGAGGATAATGTGCAACTCTGGCGAGAGGTATCTAGGGAGTTAACACGGTCGCTTTTAAATTTCCGCGGCAGTACAGATGATATCCGGATTGAACCACCATTTATTTTGGGTTTAAAAGCTTTGCTACAAATACTGGGTAACCGTTGGGCGGAGGAATGGAAATGAAACTTAGTAAGCTGATGTGGGTATTATTATCTGCTAGTCTTTTCTTGGGAAGCTGTAATTTTCCATCACAAGTTACAACTCCTGCTTCTTTCTCAACTAAACCCGAGGAACTTCTCAATAAGTCTCAAGAAGAAAAAGATATATTAAGTAATTTTAATTCTGCATTTATCAATTTAAAAAATCAATTAGATGGATTAAACAAAAACTTTAAGGATGAGAATTATAAGTCCCCTGCTATTGAACTCAGAGAAATATCAGAGAATTTTAGAAAAATAAAAACGATAAGTTCAAGCAACAATAATTATATTCATCAACTATCAAATGATGATGTTCTAAATGAACTAACAAGTATTGAGAAACCTCAAAGCAACAATCAAGAGGAATCAAACACAAAAAAGTTCTTGAAACTGAAACAAATTTTGAATTCAAAAAGTGAGGAATATCAGCTTGCTCAAACAGGAATTTATGAAAAAGACACAAATAAAGCACTTCATGAATATCTTATAAAAACGATTGATCCACTGATTGCACAAGTTATAAGAGATCTGAATCAAGAAACAAAGAAAGCACCCATGCCAAGCGAAGGTAATATAAGTTTATTTGAAGTCTTTTCTCTATTCATAGCACTTTTATCATTGGGAACAAGTGGCGTCTTGTTTTGGCTCTTGTCGCATTCAAACAAACGCTTTGAGAAAATGATACGGGATGACAGAAAGAAATCTGAAGAATGGATGAGAAAAGTTAAAGACAATTTTTCTCATATTAACTATAAACAAATTAATGTAGAAGCCAAATTAAGCCATAAAAGTCGTCAGCAAGATCTAACATATGAAACACCCCGAAATCATGAGGAGTTTCCAAAAATTGATCAACCTCAAGTTTCAGAATCAATGCATGACTATACGCCTAAATCTGAATCAGATTCCTCATTTAGACCGAGAGGATTCGATCCACAAAGTGCCTGGAGAGAGTCTAAAGAAAACTTACGATATATGCTAGAGTCATCTAGTGAATTAATTATCAGAAACTACAATACAAATCCCTCTACAATTGAATCAAACGCACAGGGTGTATCGGAAACGGAGGATAGTATTTATCAGCGCCGCCGTGACTCAACTATTACACAAGTAACATTCAAAAATGTAAGTAATTACAGCTATTGGGTGATTGCTGATGCAGATGGTAATTATTGGCTTATGCCTAAGACAGACTTAAAGCTAAATCCAATGAATTTCGATACGTTTCAAGCCGTGTTTCAATTTCAAGGGCAACCTGAAGGACGTTTACAACTTGTAAAACCTGCCAAAGTTAATCAAACTATATCTAATGAATGGGAGTTAGCAGAAAAAGGGGAAGTATACTTTATTTAAAATTTAAGTCAAAGCCATCTTGAATTTTCTGTTCTATATGGATAAATCTTCGACGAATCTTAAAGAGGCTTACAAAAATGGACAAAGAGATTTCCAAGGCTATAATCTAACCGATGCAGACTTGGGTTGGATAACTTTGGATGGTTCTGACTTTCGTGGTACAGATTTTTACGGTGCAAATTTAAGCGGAGCCAGTTTACGGAACACAAATTTTAGTGGCAAGACAAATCTTGCCTTCGCCAATTTGAGTAGAGCTGATTTAAAAGAATCAGACTTAAGGGGGACAAACCTAGAAGGAGCAAATCTAGAAGGAGCTATTTTAATCGATGCTTTATACGATGAAACAACAAGATTTCCTAAAGGGTTTAATTCTTCTATAACAGGCGCAGTCTTAATTAAAAATAACAATCAAAATAAACGAGTTTTCTATCGAGAAGACAAACCAGATAAGGAAGAATTTTTAGATAACAACGAAATAATAATTTCACAAAACCAAAAAAAAATATTTAGAGAAATAACTTCATCTACTCTCGCAAAAACAAAGATTGTTGCAGGAGACCACATTCAGAGTAGAGTATTGCCAAGTGAAGACATTACTAATACTTTAGAACCTTTGCCCACCACATCTGTTTCGGAGCCAAAAAAAAATAATTTCAATAAATTTATAATAGCTGTATTCTCTTTTCTCTTATTGTTTTTTCTGTTCTCCTTATTGTCTAAGCCGAATCATCAAAGTTCTACACATCTCAATACACAGACGCAACCAGAAGTTAAAAATCAAGATCTAACCGCAGATGAAATCAGAAATCAAGATCTAACCGCAGATGAGGCCAAGAAAATTATCGAGTATTGGTTAGTTTCAAAGTCAAAAATCTTTGCACCTCCTTATGACAGAGAACTATTATCTGAAATAACAACAGGCAGACTATATCAAGATATAGTTGAACCAGGCAAAGGAATTAATTGGTTAATTGAAAACAATGCTTATTATCAATTTGGAATTCAAAGTATTGATTCTATTCAGAACTTCGAACTTCTAAACTCTGACATCGCAAAAGTTACTGCTATTATAACGGAATCCAGATCCTTATATATTAATGGAAGATATGATTCTTCCAAATCAGAACAACAGACAAGCAAAATGCAGTTCTCTCTACTAAGGGAAAATGGATCTTGGAAAATATCGGATTATGAAGATATTCAGTAGTATTTTTCTTAAAAAGAATAGAAATATATTAATAATAATTCTTGTATCTTTTCTCGACGTAATGGCAATATTAGTCGTGTTCAAAGATAATTTTGTCCCTCAGGTCAAGGAGCCGACAAAGAAAAGCAAAGAAATAGTTAGCTTACCTAATACTTTTAGCAGCCTGATTACAAAAAAAAATACAAAAGAAGATTATGCAAATATCTTAAAAATCAACCCAGCCAGCCACCACATTGACATTGCAAATCACAAAATTAAAATAGAATACAATTATGCGGATCCATCAAATTATGGAGATAGAGTCCAAAGCATAAATGGGAAGGTACTTACCAACAAGGCTCTGTTTGTGTTGCATGAAACTGTAATTTCTGCGAACGAAACAATAAAAAAATTTAAAACTTACCATCTTAAAGATGAGGATCAAGCAAGCTACCATATCTTGATCAGAACAGATGGCAGTATAGTATGGCTTGTACCTTTTGAAAAAAGAGCCTATGGAGCTGGCGATTCTGCATTCAATGGCGAGTCCGTTCAGACCAATCCTAAAATTAAACCTTCTGTCAATAATTTTGCTTATCACCTTGCTCTTGAAACGCCCCCAGATGGAAAAAACGAAAACTTTATCCATTCAGGATATACTGACTCTCAATATCAATCCTTAGCATTGTTTATTTCTGTGTATGTTAAATCAAATCAACTTTTGCCCTCTAGAATTGTAACCCATAAAGAAATAGATCTATCTAAGACTAGAACAGATCCTAGAAGTTTTGATCAGGAACAATTTAATAAGTTGCTAAGGAGTTATACTTACAAATAAATCAAATGAATTAAGACTTGAGAAACTCATCAACTTTTTTTGTATCTAAAATTCTCCTACCATTCCGCAATACTTTTGAGGCCCGTCTAAATTCTTCATCTTCAAGAAAATTGACGCCCTCCTGAATACGACGTTCAATATAGGCATAAATCTCTTCAGGAGACATCTTGCTAAAATCTTTCATATATTTCTTCTATTGGAGGTTCTATTTGGCCAGTAGAATCTACGCAACAAATCACAATTCGACCTGATCGACTTATGAATGATATGAGATAGTATGCATCTGAGCTCCCTGCAATTGGTTCAGTCCAGCGTCCCCGAACCTTAATATTGGCTTCTTGCAACAAAGATTCCACAATAGCAATGGAAGTTAATTGGCATCCATGCATACCTGACTAGTCTTACTCCTCCTTACCACCTTTTGCTTTAGGGTTTCTTACTTTCCTTCATTATATAGACTTGTCAAGCGCGATTCTACTGGCAAAGCAAATAACACGCTGTATGAACCGGACCCAAATACAAGAAAAATACGCAGCTGGCGATCGCAACTTTCAGGAATTCGACCTCAGCGGTGTTGACCTCAGTGGACTCGACTTGCGCCACGCTGACTTTAGAGGTTCAGATCTTTATGGTGCCAAGCTCATGGATTCCCTTCTGACTAATGCTAACCTCAGCGGGAATACAAACCTTGCGTATGCCGATCTGCGCGGATCTGATTTGTCCCATAGCAACCTTAGCGGTGCGAACTTAGAAGGTGCGCGCCTAGAAGGCACAATTACCCAAGGAATTATTTATAGCTCTACAACAAAATTTCCAGTTGGTTTCGATCCAAGAATTGCAGGTGCAATTAGCATTCAGGAAATAGAACGTCAAACCCGAATTGCCCAAACCACAGCCTTGAAGCAGCAACCTTTATCGGCCCCAGAGCCACTTACTGCCTCATCAATACCAGATAGTAGCGCCAACATTTCCACTACCTCCGCTGAGATTAGTCCTAATACTAAATCTGATCCAACCTCACACTCAACAGAAAGTGATCTTTCGTTTCCATCCACTGGCTTCTTCAATACCTCTATTACAACAGCTCAACCTTCTTCTTTACCGAATGTAAAGGCTATAAAATCCAACGCCTGGATTGGAGTTTCTCTCGGAGCATTCATAGTGTTGGCTCTTGGGTTGACATTCTCAAATCTCTTTAAGCCATCATTGGATACAACTTCTAGTTCGAACAGCAACCCATTCGAACAAGTTAGCTATCCTCAACCTGCTTGCGGAGATCCCTTGCCAAGCAATCCTAACAATTTTCCTTTAAATCTATATCCTGTTTTTATCAATAACACCTCTCAAAATTTAGAAATAGTTGTCAGACAATTTTGTCAAGATGCTTTTGAAACAACACGCAAAGACTCTGGAACTCCTTCGATTCAAGTAGCTTCCTTTACCAGTAGAGAAAGAGCCGAACAATTTGCCGAGTTCATGACCCAGAAAGTTGGCAGTGGGGAAGTTGGTTCTTCCACAATCATTGATAAATAAGTAATTTGATAGCCGTTTTAAATTTCGAGATATACCTATGGATAGCGTACAACTTAAATCCCAGTATCAGGCTGGTGAACGTAACTTCTGTGGGGCCTTGCTGTCAGGTGCCAACCTTGTATGGTTTGACTTACGAGGTATCGATTTACGTGGTGCTGATCTGAGCTATGCAAAACTGAGTGGCGCGAATCTCAGCGAAGCTAACTTGAGCAGCAAGACCAACTTAGCCTTTGCCGATTTAAGCAGAGCCGATCTAAGTAATTCCAACCTCAAAGAGACAAACCTCGAGGGCGCTAATTTAGAAGGAGTTCAACTCAATGGTGCTCTTTACGACGAGCGAACCAAATTTCCTTTTGGATTTAATCCGCTCAATGCAGGGGCAGTGGCCTCCGGTCAGTTAAATGCGACAATGCGACCTGATGCGTCTGAAGTTGAACCTAATTCCATAAACCACCCTTCTAAGCAAGAGGATACGATTCAGCATGAGCGCCCAATGCACCTAGATATGTGGGCTTCATCGTTTAAGCAAGCCCCAACGAAAAGTTCAGAGTCAACACAGCTCAAAACTAACACCCCTCCAAGCGTTAAACCATCGGTGCCATCCAAAAGAGTTGAACAAATCCCGTCATCTCAAATTAATTATTCTGGCCTCAAACATTCTAACGCTACCCCCCAAGAAATATCAGGTTGGAACTGGGGTGCTTTTTTAATGCCATGGTTTTGGATTTTTTCCAACAAAGTATGGCATGGTCTGTGGATTTGGATCATACCAATAATCCCAGGATTTGGACTTTTTGGTATGATTATTTTTGGGATAAAAGGTAATGAATGGGCCTGGAAAAGCCGTTCATGGAAAAGCATAGAAACATTCAAATCTCATCAACGTCTCTGGGCGATTATTGGATGGGTCTTTTGGGGATTTTCAATTTATATGCAGCTCAAATCCAAATAGTGCTTGATTGCAACTTCCGTGAGTATACAATATTCCAGCAAAGGGATAGAAAACGCTCGAACCTATAACTGAACTGTACCAACAAGCATTCTAAATCGTCGTGCAAACTAGTAGTCTGCCAAAAGAATTTAGCCTAGGGCGTGTTTTAAAACCTAGAACTAACTCATCAGAGCCAAAGGAGGATACTAGCAATGGTGAGCATAGCAAGATAGTTCTTTGCCCGTTTCTCATAACGCGTGGCAATGCGTCTACACTGCTTCAAGCGATTG
>DATNQK010000327.1:0-9207 GCA_036704065.1 Stenomitos sp. | reverse complement strand
TTGCGCCGCCCAGTTTCTGTAAGGGGGCGATCGCCATCGTTTTCATAGTCTTCCTTATCTGCGGCAATGCCGTGGCGGATGATGTAAATCTTGACAGCCATAGCCACTGCTCCAAAGCGATTTAGTTCCAGTCTTCTTTCTTGTTGGAGCGAACCGCATACACTTGGCCACGCTCGTGAATCTCCCGAGTTTTGATATAGAGTTCAGCCTCGGTCAACCCCCATTGCTTTAAAATTTTGTCTAAATCCGATTGGATATCGCGTCCGCCTGGAAACCCTCGATAGCGAATCTTCAACCGTGCGAGCTCAGCCAAGTTAAAGTCGCTAGGCTCTTTGTTCAGCATTTGCGTGACAGTTTGGCGATCCGTTGCCCATTGAGGATGCTGTTGATCGATATTTTTGCTGCTTGTGGGTTCAACCATTGCACCTGAACCGGATGGATGTGGAGTTATGCTATCGCACAATGGTTAACCCCTGCCCAGAAAAGGCAGTAAATCCCCTACCCAAAAAAACGAAGGGCTCACACGAAGGAGTTACATGAATGGGGCTAACATCATTCCCATCTTTTGCTAAACAGGTGCTGCACGACCAGCAAAAAAAGTTTAGTTTAAAACGTGATATCGAGCAGAAATCTAGAGATCTCTGCTCGATATGGCAAAATAACGCTCCTCATTAACGGTATTGAATAACGCTAGATTGAAAATGACTTAGGTCTTTTCTTCGTCTTAAGAAAAATGCAAGGTTAGCAGTCTTAAGTCGAAGGAATGAATGTGCTGGGTAATGTTTGCAATTGCAGTGAAGGATTGATCCAGGGATCTATTACAGCACTTGAGCAACTTCAAACTTAAGGGGGCCTGTGCGTAAGCTCTCGCCAGAAAAGCTGGAGCGAGAGGGGCCGTGACCACGTCCTTCGTTATTGGCTTCTAGCAACTGTTCCTCTTCTGCAGAATAGTGGGTATCTACAATATCGTCTTGAGTCACCTCTAACTGACTACAAGGAATGGTGTCTGACAATATGGCACTTGCCATCATGCCAGTGTGGATCTCTAAATTGCCTGCAGGCAATGCTTCGAACAATAACCGTTGACCGGGGAAGACCACACGCTCAAAATACCAATTGGGAAGGTTCGTAATGCGTGCAACCTGAATTTTGTTGGTAGCGTTTACGTAGCAGCAGCAAATGTAGTTTGATTCGTTGGATGGAACGGGATCGATGAGCTGAGCCATGATATTACAGGAACTTTGTGATAATATATTTTGTTTAATCATGAAGTTAACATTCCTGATCCCAGGCTGCTGTAAAGGTGACTACCATCCAGATTTCTTTGTATAAAAAGAAATGGAAGAAAATGAGCGTGAGCCTGCAGCTCGACATTAAGAACGGCAACCCCTAACTCAAGGTCTCGGAAGTTGCCGTCTACCCAGAATCAAATCATAGCGTCGGAAATCAGCGGACTTCTCGAAACTTAAGCTTGATTTCCGTTTGGCCTCTGTTTGGGGATCGCTGTTGGCGGAGACCAATGTGCAAGTTACTTTTAAGCTTCCCCTAGCGGTAGATTTTTGGTTTTAAATTCCATGCAGGCGTCATCCCAAGGTTTCCCTCAGCCTGCAGACTGCTATAAAATAGGAAGTGTTAAGAAATATTGAATCCTGCCGTTCACGTTGAGGACGGTTTCGCCACATGAACCCTCGCGTTTTATACGTTCGCTTACCCTGTAACCCGATTTTTCCCATTGGCGTTGTCTATTTAGCAGACTATATCCATAAGCAATTTCCGCAGGTTGCTCAGCGTATTTTCGACTTAGGGACAGTTCCACCCCTTGATTTTCAGGCTGCGCTGGATCGCTGCATTGATGAGTTTCAACCGAGTCTCATCGTATTCTCATGGCGTGATATCCAGATTTATGCGCCTGTAGGAGGTCGTGGGGGCAATCCGTTACAGAATGCCTTTGAGTTTTACTACGCCCGTAACCCCCTCATTAAGCTCCGAGGTGCTTTAGGTGGGTTGCGCGTGTTTACGGCTTACTATGCCGAACTACGCCGAAATTCCAACTTGATTAGCCGTGGATTGGCTAGGGCTCAGCGGCATAATTCGCAGGTGAGGGCAGTGGTTGGCGGCGGCGCAGTGAGCGTCTTTTATGAACAGTTGGGTCGCCAATTGCCTCAGGGCACGATTGTGTCTGTGGGTGAAGGCGAGGTGTTGCTGGAAAAACTGCTTGGCAACCAGGACTTTCGTGATGAACGTTGTTATGTGGTTGGGGAAACGCAACCGCGCGATCGCCTAATCCATGAATGGCCGACAGAAATTGAGAAGGGTGCCTGCAATTACGACTACATTGAACAGATTTGGCCAGAATTTGAGTATTACCTTCAAGAAGACTTTTATGTAGGGGTGCAGACCAAGCGGGGTTGTCCTCATAATTGTTGCTACTGTGTTTACACCGTCATTGAAGGGAAGCAGGTGCGGGTGAATCCTGCAGACGAAGTTGTGGCGGAGATGCAGCAACTTTATAAACGGGGCATCCGCAACTTTTGGTTTACAGATGCGCAATTTATTCCGGCGCGTCGATATATTCCCGATGCGATTGAGCTGCTTCAGAAAATTGTGGCAGCAGGCATGACGGATATTCATTGGGCTGCATATATTCGGGCTGACAACCTCACGCCGGAGTTATGCGACCTAATGGTGCAAACCGGGATGAATTATTTTGAGATTGGCATTACGAGCGGATCTCAGGAACTGGTGCGTAAGATGCGCATGGGGTACAACCTGAGGACGGTGCTGCAAAATTGCCGTGATTTACGGGCGGCTGGATTCCAAGATGTGGTGTCGGTGAACTATTCCTTTAATGTGATTGACGAAAGTCCAGAGACGATTCGTCAAACCGTCGCCTATCACCGTGAACTGGAGCGCATTTTTGGGGCCGATAAGGTAGAGCCTGCGATTTTCTTTATTGGGCTACAGCCCCATACGCATCTGGAAGACTATGCCTTTAAGCAAGGTATTTTGAAGCCGGGCTACAATCCGATGAGCTTAATGCCTTGGACAGCTAAGAAGCTCCTGTGGAATCCAGAGCCGATGGGGTCTGTGTTTGGGCAGGTGTGTTTACAAGCTTGGAATCGCAATCCCAATGACTTTGGTCGTGAGGTCATGCGTATTCTAGAGGCTCGGTTTGGCTGCGCTCCTTTAGAGGAAGCATTGACGGCACCCCTCGAACCCCAGCAACGCGCATTGGCTCAGATTTAAACCTGTAGCTGTTGATATGTCTGGCCAAATTCATACAGGTCTGGCGGTTTTTCCTTAGGAAGCACCTTGTGCAATCTAGGGGAAAAACTGCCTCAACCCATTTTGGGTTTACAGGCACAGAATGTTTCCACGCAGCGGGCAAAGAGTTCTACCCCGATCGCTAAGGCTGTTTCATCGAAGTCAAAACGAGGGTGGTGATGGGGATAATGCAGGCCAAGGTTTGCATTGGCTGACCCCACGAAGAAATAACAACCTGGCACCGCTTGCAAAAAGTAGGACATATCTTCGCCACCCATCGTTTGACAGTCGGGGACGACGCCTGCGGGTGTCTCTACAACGGTTTCTGCCACTGCTTTGACCAAGTTGGCGATCGCTGCGTCATTGATGACAGGCGGATATAGCTTCCAGTAGTTCAAGTGGTAGCTTGCACCCTGAGACTGACACACACCAGCAATCACTTGCTCAATGCGTTGGGGTAGCATGTCGCCCAAGGCGGGGTTGAAGTAACGCACCGTGCCTGTGAGGCGCGCCGTGTCGGCAATCACATTATGGGCTTGTCCGGCCTGGAAGGTGCCTACAGTCACAACAGCAGACTCTAGAGGATCGACATTGCGGGCCACAATGGTTTGCAACGCATTGACCACCTGCGAACCAACCACAACGGCATCGACAGTTTGATGTGGCATGGCTCCGTGCCCGCCTCGGCCTTGAATCTCACACTCAAATAGCTCTACCGCTGCCATCAAAGGACCGCTCCGCACCCCCACGGTTCCTAAGGGCAGATTGTTCCAAAGATGTAGGCCAATAATGGCGTCTACCGTAGGGTTTTGCAGTACCCCTGCCTTGATCATGGGCTCTGCGCCGCCTGGCCCTTCTTCCGCAGGCTGAAAGATAATCTTGACCGTTCCCTGGAAACTGTCGCGATGGTTGGCAAGATAGTGGGCAATCCCCAAGGCGATCGCAGTATGCCCATCATGTCCGCAAGCATGCATCACCCCGTCGCATTGGGAACGGTAGGGCACTTCATTTTCTTCGAGAATGGGCAGTGCATCCATGTCAGCGCGAATGGCCAGAACGGGGCCTGCGCCTTGACCCTCCAGTGTGGCGACAATGCCTGTCCCTGCAATACCCACCTCATGGGGAATCTGCCAAGCCCCTAAACACTGATGTACAAAGGCCGCTGTGCGATGTTCGCGAAACCCAAGCTCTGGGTATTGATGTAAGCGTCGTCGCCATGCAACCAGTTCCGGTTGCAGCGCGCGAATGGCCGGACGAACCGATGAGGGAGCGGCACAGGGGATCGTGGGTGTGGGGGCCATAGGGAAAACGGTTTAGGGCTGCGGGTGCTCAAAGTTGGTCTGGATGTCTCTATCTTCTCTCTATCATAAAGACTGTGTTCAAGTGCCGCTTGAGGAGGGCTTACAGCGTCAGTGTGCCTGTAAAGACCCGTTCGGCTGGCCCTGTCATCCACACCGATTGACCGAGACCCTGCCACTCAATGCGTAACGGGCCTCCAGGCAATTCAACCGTGGCATCCGGTTCGCATCGTCCTGTGAGAACGCCTGCCACGAGAGCCGCACAGGCCCCTGTGCCACAGGCTAGGGTTGCACCTGCTCCTCTTTCCCATACCCGCATTTTTAAATAGTTGGGCGTGCTAACTTCAATAAATTCGGTATTGGTGCGTTGTGGAAAGGCAGGATGATGTTCAAACCGAGGGCCAATTTCGGCCAAGGGTATAGCATCGACTGCATCTACAAAGGTGATGCAATGGGGATTGCCCATGCTGACACAAGTGACCTGCCAGCTTTGCCCATCTACCTCTAGTTCACGGTTCACAGCCTTGTCGTCTGAAGCGGCTAGGGTTGTGGGAATTTCTGCTGCCAGTAACCGAGGCGTGCCCATGTCGACCTTGATTTGTCCGTCGGGTTGAACCTGTGGCACGATCATTCCGGCCAATGTATGAATTTTGTAGGTTGTTGGCTCGTTTGCTGGGGTTGTTGAATCGTCTAAATCGGCAATGAAGCGGGCTAAACATCGAATGCCGTTGCCGCACATTTCGGGTTCGGAACCGTCGGAGTTGTAAATCCGCATGGAATAGGCCGCATCTCCCTGGCCAGGCAGCAAAAAAATGACCCCATCAGCGCCCACCCCAAAGTGGCGATCGCACACCTGAATTGATTGCTCGGGTGTGAGTAGCGGTGTGGGTTGAGTCCGATTGTCAATTAGTACGAAATCGTTGCCCAAGCCTTGATACTTGCTAAATGCCACCTGCATAACGCGTTCTATCCCTTGAAGATGCCTTAAAACCATACCCTGTTTTGCGGAACGCTACCGCCTCCCTTTCAAGGACTGGGACAATTCGATAGACTAAGTACAACCACCAAATTGCTGTGTCCTTATTTCACAGGTTTATTCCATCTTAAGCGTGAGTTGCGTGGATTATGAGTACAGAACTTCAGCTTGGTATTCCTAGCTTTCGACAGCTTCAAAATCTGATTCAGAGTGGCACTGAAGTGGAAATCAAGCTGATTACTAACGATTTATTGGTTGGGAAAGTGCGGTGGCAAGATGACCTATGCATGTGCCTAATGGATCATTACGATCAACAAACCATTATCTGGAAGCAGGCGATCGCTTTCTTAAAGCCCAAACCCTAACCTTATGTAACGTGCCAACAGGGTACTAAAACCCAAGAACATGGGCGCTAGGAGACAAATTCTCGAGATTTCTCCTAGCGATGCTGTTTTTTTAAACTTATGATAAAGTACTTTCAATCAATTTCTACCTTTCGCTAGTTGCATCAATCATTAGTTTGTGTATGCAGGCTAATGATCAAGTGGAGTTGCAGCATTCTCCCATGGCTACAGAACGTTCCCATCCCAAACTCATCCAAACCCATAAGCCTCTAGGTGCTTACCTTGTGGAGGCAGGGTTACTTTCGGAAGCTCAAGTTGGTGTTATTTTGGCCGATCAAGGCACTACATCTTTGCCTTTTGGCGAAATTGTGGTGACTCGCGGCTGGATTAAAGCGCAAACTATCGAGTATTTGATGCAGAAGATTGTGCTGCCAGAACGGGATGCTCAAAAGTCCCAATCTTACAGAAAGCGTGCTGATCTCGAACAAGCTCTGACCCGTCAACGTCCTCAAGTGTCTTCGTCAGACGATGCAGTCGGACGGGCTCGGTCTGATACTTTTCCCGTGAATGCGAAGTCAACCTACACGCCAGAATTGAAGATGGCCCGTTCTAGTGAGGATGGGGTTAACTGGATTGGTTAATTTCATTCTTGCAGCTCTGCTGACGCTGCTGCGGTTTGATCATCTGTAGTGAATCCATGTTCAGTATCGGTATTGGATTGCGATGTAGGGTGGGCTGTTGAGGCAAAACTGTTATGCCTTGGGTCTCACTGCCGCAGTACCGCTTTTTCTATCGCCTTCACGGAGAATCGAGTGCTCCCCGTGTTTGTTTCCTACATGGATTCATGGGGGATAGTCGAGACTTTGATGAGACGATTGATCGGCTTGTGTCGACGGCTTACTGCTTAACCCTTGATTTGCCAGGCCACGGCCAGACTGAGACAAGCGATGGGATGACTGGATATGCCATGCCTGCGATCGCCCAAGGCATTCTGGCTTTGTTGACGCAACTTGACTTCTTGCCCTGTCACCTCGTGGGCTATTCGATGGGCGGACGTTTGGCCTTGTATTTAGTGCATCGCTTTCCTGAGTCTTTTTTGAGTTTGTTGGCGGAGTCAGCTTCGCCTGGTTTAGCCACTGCATCTGAACGACAGCAGCGGCAACAACAGGATGAACGCTGGGCGGTTGAGCTAGAAACGACCGATTGGTCCGCTTGCTTGGCAAAATGGTACAGCCAACCGCTGTTTGCCGCTTTGCAAGACGCGCCTTGTTTTCAGCCGATGCTGCAACGGCGGCAGCAAAATTGTCCCCAAACCTTAGCCTTGGCTTTACGGGGGATGAGTACTGGCGTACAACTGCCCCTGTGGGAGGCGCTTGCCCATCTCGATCTGCCAATTACCTTACTAGTGGGCGATGGGGATCTTAAATTCCGAGACATCAATCAACGGATGGTTCGTAGTTGTCTGACTGCGCAATTCGTGGTTCTGCCAAACTGTGGTCATGCACCACACTTGGAGGTGCCTGCGTTATTTGCGGCAGCTGTGCAGGCACACCTACAGCAGGTTTCTTAAATTATTTGCTTGAAGTGTGGCGGTTGTTCTATCCCGATGGTTGACCATGCATCTACCTTGTGTTGTTGTCTTTGTCAAAGCACCTTGGCCTGGTCAGGTTAAAACTCGACTGGCTCAGGCGGTGGGTCAGACCCATGCGGTTGAACTATACCGTTGCTTTGGCCAAGATGTAGTGGCAACGGTGGATCGCCTAGCGGCAGACAGTGCCATCTTTTTTACGCCTTCAGATGGCCTTGACGCCGTGAAGGACTGGTTAGGCCCTGGGCGACGTTATTGTGCCCAACAGGGGCAAACCCTTGGTGATCGCATGGCCCATGCTTTTTGCGAAAGCTTTCGGTGGGGTTCTCCTGCAACGCTGATTCTCGGAAGTGACAGCCCTGATTTACCCAGTGCAATTTTGCAGCAGGCACTCGAAGCCTTGCGATCGCAGCGCACTCCCATTGGTCCAACCGAAGATGGGGGCTACTATACCCTAGGGTTTACACCAGAAACCTATTGCTCTGAGGTGTTTAGGGATATGCCTTGGAGTACAGCAGAGGTTTATGCCCTCACCCACCAAACCCTGCAACAGCAATCGCACTCCATTACTGTGCTGCCAAGATGGACCGATATTGACACCCAAGATGATTTATGGCGTTTTTATCAGCGCCATTGCCAAACGGCAGACCCCGCTCTGTGCGGCCATCATACGCTACAGTACTTACACACCCATGCATCGACCTTGTGGCATTGAGAGGCGGTTGTGTGTGCTAGTAACGGTTTGGATTTAAATGACTGCTTTAGCTCCTTGGCGTTCTCCTTTAGCGCGAGCGCTGCACCGTAATCGGGCCTTAGCCTACGCTCGTTATTTTCAACTGGCGACCCTGCGTGCAGAAGGTGTCCCTGCCAACCGTACCGTTGTCTTTCGCGGCTTCTTGCCCGACAGTAATGCGTTGCTGGCCATTACAGATCGCCGCAACCAAAAAATTGCCCAGATTGCGCACAACCCTCACTCAGAAATTTGCTGGTATTTTCCGAAAACCCGTGAACAGTTTCGTCTCAGTGGTCTGCTCTATAGTGTCGATGCTAGCCACGACAATCCAGCTTGGCAGCGCGCTTACTCTGCAACGTGGCTACAACTTTCTCCGGCTGCCCGTGCGCAATTTACGAGCGTGAATTCTGACCTCGCTGTGACCTCTGACCCCACCCGAGAGGCTAACCCCGATACATCGGAGCCACCCGATACTTTTCGACTGTTAATCTTTGAGCCAACGGTTGTGGAGCATTTGGAATTACAACCGGAGCCCTCAACTGGGGAGCGATCGCATCCTCACCAAGCGCATCTTTACCAGCACGAACCGCCCGATAAATGGACAACCTGTGCTGTGGACTTGTTCTAGGTTGCGGAACTTATTGTCGTTCTACAGAGATCAGGGGGCTAACCCATCGTTTGCTGCACAGAAAAATCAGCATATTTTCTAACGATTGCTTCGCGTATTCCTGTACTATCCTTAACATCTTGACGGGCGCGATATGTATCAATCGTTATGGATCAAAAACTGAAGCAGGAGTGTGTAGTCCGTCTCTATTCAACGCTATGGCTGAGCATTGGCAGCACAAGCCTGCTGTGGATGGGACAAGCTTGGGCTCAGCCCGTGCCTCGACTTTTGCCCTTAACGCCGCCGTCGCCTCTGCCGTCTGAATTGTTGCCGGAGCCTGAGCAACTCCTAAACCTTCCAGCTCCATCGCCCGAGCCGCCTGCTCCAGATCTCAATG
>DATNQK010000326.1:0-2125 GCA_036704065.1 Stenomitos sp. | reverse complement strand
TGCCGCGTTGTCTCAAAGCCAGATTGTACTCACTCCAGTTTCCGACTCGGTATTGCTGTTTCATCTGTTTGAGACTGAACTTCAGGTGTCAGGGCAATAATTGCATTACACCCCATTGACACCTACTTCTGCAACAACGCCATTTTTGACCCTTGGATATCCCAAGATCTAGCTCGTCTGATCTATGCCATTATTATCCTCATTCCTTTTGCGCTAGCCTCTAACTCATCTCTCAAAGTGCTGGGTGGGACAGTTTGTATATCTGCGCTACTCTCCCATTGGCTGCTACATGAAGTTTTTATTTCGCTATGGTGTTTCTTTGCGGCTTTGCTGTCTCTTTTGATTCTCTATGTTTGTCAGACGGCACCGCTGCGATCTCAAAATTTTCCTTTCAAGGCTTGACTAGATAACAGAGGCGGCATGGTTCAGTCAATTGCAAAAGAGAAAGCGATCACAATGGTAAGCCAGAGTGTTAGGGTAGCTTTGGTTCGGGCGATCGTCCCATTCATTGCATGGATGAAGACACCGCCTTCCGGTCGCAACGGATGCTGTTGGCGAAGTCGTTAAGCAGTCGCCGAACCGGCAGCCATACGGGCAAAATGAGACTTTCGTGTTTGAGCCTGAGGAATGTCTAGTAGCCACCCCATCATTCGAACAATGTTGATCGCAACTCCACTCAGAACATGCTGCAACCACGTCTTCGCCAAGCCCAAGTAGCGCGATCGCATCTCAGCCAACCTGACCGTCTAGAACTACTAGGATACACATCCACTCTTCACAGGCGTTTGCCCAAAGTGCGGCGCGGCAATTCCAGCAGACAATCAAGTCCATTATGACTGTCATGAATGCGGCTGGAAGAACGATTCAATTCAGAGGCGATCTCCACTAGACCTGACAATGCTGTGTGAACTACCGCCAGAGCAAACAACTAATCTGGGTGCTTTGCCAGGAGGTGTAATTGTGCTCAGTCCTCACAACACGAGAATTTATATCTAACTGGCTCTGCACACCTCTCTCTTAAATATGCGTAAAGGCAATCAACTGAACTGGGAAATCCCAGAAGCAATTGATGAAGACCCCTTGATGAGGCGATGGGTAATGATGAGGAATAGTTTAGTGCTGTCAGAACTGTAGTGGGCAATATGGATTCAGAAATTGCAACTCAAATTCGCGAGTGTGAAGCGCGGCTTTACACCGCAATGTTGACCTCCGACGTACCTGAGTTAGATCTGCTCATCGCCGATGATCTGCTCTTCGCTGGGCCAACTGGTGAGCTGGCAACTAAAGCGATGGATTTAGAGCTGCACCGGACTGGTGGTACTCAGTTTCATGAATTTGTGCCTAAAGAGCTAGAAATACGAGTTTGGAGTGAAACCTTTGTTCTTGCATCGGCTCAAGTTTTTTTAAGCGGCATGTATTTAGGCAATGCCTTCAAGGGTGATTACCGCTACATGAGAGTTTGGCGCAAAGGTACAATCGGTTGGCAAATCATTGGTGGCAGCGTTACCGCGATGACTTGAAGATTTAAATTTTCTTAACCTTATATAGTTTTATAGGGATAGATTATACAAAAGTAACTGCAAAGGTAATACTGCATGTGAAACCTATCGCAGATACAACAAAGGCTTGCCGATAGATAGTAAGTGGGATCATAAAAGTGAATTACCCAAGAGCAGTTTAAAGCAATCTTAAGAAAGGAGATGCCTGTGAAAAAAGTTGCTGTATTTGGTAATGCTGGAGGTGGAAAGTCTACTCTCAGTAAACATTTAGCACAAATGACAGGTTTGCCTCTGATTGCTTTAGACCTTCTGAAGTATAGACCTGGTGGAGCTGAAGTTCCCTATGAAGAATATAAAGCTGCGCATGATCAACTCCTTCAGCAGGATCAATGGATCATTGATGGATATGGGTCATTGGATACAGTATGGGAACGCCTAGCGATTGCAGATACCCTGGTCTATCTAGATATGCCTGTGCTTCAACATTATTGGTGGGTAACCAAGCGATTTTTGAAAGGCTTTGTAGTCCCACCAGAAAGTTGGCCTGAGAATAGTCCCCTTTTGAAGGGCACATTAAACAGTTATTCCACGGTTTGGCTGTGCCATAAGAAGCTCACGCCAAAATA
>DATNQK010000325.1:0-1996 GCA_036704065.1 Stenomitos sp. | reverse complement strand
CAACAGCGGTTGTAATCGTTGCCATTGTTGATTGGTTAAGTCTTTGCGTGAGATTGGATTGCGTGCAACCAATGTCAATTTGTTCTTCCTATGATGTGACTAATTCCATTTTAGCTCTCAGTTTTAAAACACGCCCTAGTATGCTGGAAGCCCTCTCACTTCATAAAAGTTTGCCCGAAGTGCAGTGTTGTAATTCCCAAACTAACCTTGTTAAGAGCCTTGTCAAAGCTTGCCAAGGTTCCCCTGGGTCAATACCGTCGTTAAAACATAACCATTAGGGTGATTGCCAAGTTCACGTGGGTTCATCGTTTATTGACGGCAGACCTACCGACGACCGCTCTCAAGACACTAGCGACAGTAAGCGATCGCCAAGTATCCCCGACCAGTTGCCAGAACTGTAGGAGTGTATTAGCTATTTTGTATTGAGACAAAGTTCCCCAAAATTTTATAGAGTGGTTAGAGCGTGTTTTATTCAGGGAGTGGTTGGACGTTATGGCAGTAGAAGCACCTGCATCGATTTATGATGTTTCCGCGACTAGCATTGAAGGAAATTCAGTTGCTTTTGAAACGTATAAAAATAAAGTTCTCCTAATTGTAAATACAGCGAGCCAGTGTGGCTTTACTCCCCAATATCAAGGATTACAGACGTTATACGATCAATATGCGGAACAGGGATTGGTTGTTTTAGGGTTTCCTTGTAATCAGTTTGGGCAGCAAGAGCCAGGAAATTCAAATCAGATCCAGTCTTTTTGTGCAACCCGCTTTGGTGTTTCCTTTCCATTATTTCAAAAAATTGAGGTGAATGGTAGTAACGCTCATCCGTTATATCAATACTTGAGAAAAGCTGCGCCAGGGGTTTTTGGGACGGAGGGAATTAAATGGAACTTCACCAAGTTTCTAATTGATCGCAGTGGGAATGTCGTGAAACGCTATCCCCCAACGACAAAGCCAGAAGACATCGAAAAAGATATCCAATCATTGCTGTAAACGAATCTAGCTCAAGATATTGTGGGTTTGAACAGCGGATCAGGTGACTAATGTGATGGAGAATATAGGTCTTTCTGTAGCACCTAACTTCTGACATATTGGAGCCATCTGATGAAAGCCCCGATCTTACTTTCCGTCACACAGATCTAGTCTGTATTCCTATCACGAAGGAACAAACTGTTCTAGAATCGGAGACAATTGCACTGAACACGAAATGATATGAGCCTCGAACAAGCTATTATGGCTGACCTAAAGGAAGCCATGCGCTCAAAAGATGAGAAAGCCCTACGGAGTTTACGGGCGATTAAAGCGGCCATCATTACCGCTAAAACAGCAGAAGGTGCTGGCGGCGAAATCGGCCCTCAAGAAGAAATGAAGATTCTGCAAAAGCTGGTCAAACAAGGCAAAGATTCTTTAGAAATCTATCAACAGCAGAATCGTGCAGACCTTGCACAGAAAGAAGCAGAAGAGATTGAAATTATTGAAAGGTATTTGCCAAAACAGCTCAGTGAAGATGAAGTGAAGGACGTCTTAGCCAAAATCATTGCAGACTTAGGTGCCTTTTCTATGACGGACATGGGAAAGGTCATGAGCACTGCAACTCAGCAGCTATCTGGACAAGCTGATGGTAAAACAATCAACGCTATAGCGAGAGAGTTATTGTCTCAATCTAAATGAAGCCTCTCGGTCGGAGGTCAGGGTCTATTTAAGCCCGATTGAGAACATTGCAAGTCTTTTACCGGAAACACAGGATGAGGCTTGGCAATATAAGAACTCCGCCAGATCTTTGACACGCAAAAAGCGATCGCATTGCCAGAAGAGCGCGCGATCGCTTTTGACATATTTACTAGTAGTCTGCCAAAAGAACTTAGCCTAGGGCGTGTTTTAAAACCTAGAACTAACTCATCAGAGCCAAAGGAGGATACTAGCAATGGTGAGCATAGCAAGATAGTTCTTTGCCCGTTTCTCATAACGCGTGGCAATGCGTCTACACTGCTTCAAGCGATTG
>DATNQK010000324.1:0-9103 GCA_036704065.1 Stenomitos sp. | reverse complement strand
GTTGATCCAGATGGCATTATTCGCCGTAATTTGCTTTATCAACCGGGCGATTTGCATCCTGCAACAGCACAAGCGAAAGAAGCACCGATTTTACCCTCGTTTTCCTTGCAGTTGGCCCTACGTTACTTGAGGGATGAAGACATTGAGCCGGAAGCGAATCGCTATAACCCAGAGCATTTGCAACTGCGCAATACGGTGTTTGTGCCCTTGCAGCAGAACGATGGCGGCTATATAAAGGCCGATACGCGGGGCTACCAAGTACTGCTGAACTATCGTGGTGGGCCGCAGACGATCCCATTTGTGTCGCTGGGAGCCGTTTTAAGGGGTGAAGTTCCAGAGGCGCAGATCCGCGATCGCATTATCCTGATTGGCAACGTGGCGGAAAGCGCAAAGGATTTTTTCTATACGCCCTACAGTGCAGGGCAAGCAGAAGGACGCATGCCTGGGGTGATGGTACATGCCCAAATGGTGAGCCAGTTTCTGGATGCGGCTTTAGATCAACGTCGCTTGCTGTGGGTTTGGCCAGAGGGGATTGAAGCGTTATGGATTTTAGGATGGGCGCTGTTGGGTGCTGGACTTGCGGTGCGATCGCCCCGATTATTTGTGTTGCTGGTAACTGCACCTGCTAGCGTGATGGTTCTGGGTGGGCTGTGCTTTTGGGTGATGGTGCAAGGGGGATGGATTCCACTGGTGCCGCCGCTCCTGAGCTTTGTATCCGCTACGGTTGGGGCGGTGGCCTATCGTGCGCAGCAGTCGCAACGTCAACAGCAGATGGTGATGCGACTTTTGGGCCAAAGTACCTCGCCAGAAATTGCTGCTACGTTATGGCAGCAGCGAGATGCACTGCTGCGCAATGGTCAACTGCCAGGGCAACGGTTGACAGCCACCATTGTTTTTACCGATCTCAAAGGGTTTAGCACGATTTCAGAACGCTATCCACCGGAACAATTGCTGCTGTGGTTGAATGAGTATCTCGATGAGATGGCGCGACAGGTGCAGCAGTATCAAGGGGTCATCAATAAATTTACAGGTGATGGCATTATGGCGGTGTTTGGTGTCCCCATTGCCCATGAGCGACCCGACGAGATTCGCCAAGATGCCCAAAATGCGGTGGATTGTGCGATCGCAATGGGAGAGCGTTTAGATCGCCTTAACCAAAGCTGGCAAGCGCAAGGATTACCTGCGGTGCAAATGCGGGTGGGAATTTTTACTGGCCCGGTGGTGGTTGGGAGTTTAGGTAGCCCTATTCGGTTGGAATATGGCGTGATTGGGGATGGGGTTAATATTGCTTCCAGGCTTGAAAGTGTAGATAAGAATCGTCAACCCTCTGCATGTCGCATTTTAATTGCGCAGCAAACACAAGCCTGTTTACCTAGTCATTATCAAGTCGAATCTTGGGGCATGTTGTCCTTAGCAGGCAAGCAGGTTCAGGTAGAGGTGTTTTTGGTGACAGGTTGTAACAAATCTTTCTCTTCGCCCGCTTAAATTTCAGCAGTGGGAGCGCCTGTAACCGAGGAACTGAAGTGAGTGTTTCCGCTCTGCGTATACATGTCAGCGTTCTTCAGGAGTGTCGAATCAGCTTGCATCAACAATTCCATCTAATTGTATTCCTTGGTTAAGAATTTGTACTGCTATTGAAGCGATGGGCATACTCTGATGAGTCGGCGTTACCATCAAGTGGGACTGCCCCACAGCCGCCTTCACCCTGAAGGATTCGTTTGAGGAAGAGGTCATGAATGCTGGTACATTACGTCAGCTCTGGACAGTGGTAGAAGACACCCAACCTCCGCTATTGCTGATGCTCAACGATACGGATCTTATTAAGCAGCTCTTGAGTCAGTTGCAGAATCGCTACATGCTCACTGGCGAAGAAGTTCAGATGGCAAATGTTTACTTGCGCGATCGCCTTTCGCTGATTCGAGATATGGCACAAGCCTAATAACCAAATGATTTTAGGGATTGGGTGTGTATTGGCGTTAGCTACCGACTGGAGAGCACAGTTCAATTAATGTCCCATCTTTAGCACGAACATATCCAACCACTTGTCCCCAAGGTTTTTGGGAAGGTTCCTTGATGCCAACTGCACCAGATGCAACTGCCTTTTGATAGGCTGATGCGACATCATCAGTTACAAATGCCAGCTCAACCCCAAACGGGATCTGATTGAGATCGGTGTGCTGATAATCTCCATCAAGATTCATTTCCCCCATCTCATGGGAGGCGAAAGCCAGAACGGTATCACCTGTATTCAATTCACCATACTGCTCAGACTCATGAAGAAAACGGGTCTCAAAGCCAAATGCATCTTTGTAAAAGTTCAATGTATCGGTGACAGATGGAACATAAATAATGGTGTAGCCAAATTTCATAGGTTTATTCTTCAGGAGAGTGTTATAGGTCAGTGCAGGAGCTTTATTCTAACCAGCTCATTGGTGTCACGGAAACGCCTGAGTCCTTCTCGCTAAGTAGATCTTCTTGGGTAAGCTAGCTTAAGTTTTGGTAATGGTTGGAGTCTATTGAGATAGGATTACGGGAATTAGCGCATGGTGAGGTTCTCTATCAGACTAATATATTCGTCGATAGACTATTTGTGTGGATTGAAGGTATGGTATGGAGCTCAAAAACAGGCTTGTTAAGGATATTGATTTTTGCAGGTACTTAGATGGCGAGGATATAATTAATTTTGGCATTGTCTTGGTATCTTTACCTTTAAGCTAAATGCCTTGTTTTACCCTTTTTCAAAACTCCAAGCATGAGCAGCCAAGTTTTTCACTTTTCACCTGACTTTCTCAGTCTGCTTGTGGATACAATTCCAAGATTGTGTAAGAGTAAAAAAGATGTTCTTACTTTCTTCTCTAGTGCTGGGGTTCAAAATAAGCTGTTATCAGATTTGAGTGATAGACTTCAAAGGGACTCAAGCAATATAAATAAGTACGAGATTTCTAGAACTGTGCTGATAAGGCTCAATGATGCTGGTGATGTTGCACTTCGTGAAAGAAGGGAAATCGTCAAAAGAGTTGTTGAATTTAATGATTTTTCTAGATGTTGGCCTAATGATCAAATTGAGGCGATGGGTTTAGTCGCAAAGGTTAGAGAATCAGTAAACGTTAAGGATTCCTTTACGAGATTGCAGCAGAAATATGAGTCCGAGTTGGAGAAAGAGAATAAGAAGCGTCAGCGAGAGGAAGAAGCTAGGCTTGAGCAACTCAATCAGAAGAGGAAAAAACGGCAAGCTATTAAGTCAGATTTGATTACTCTATACCAAGAAGGTGATACACAAAAGCGTGGCAAACAACTAGAAGGAGTTTTGAATGCCTTCTTCGATAGTGAGGGAATTCTGATTAGGGAGGCTTTCACGATTAAAGGTGACAATAAGGAAGGGGTGATTCAGCAAATTGATGGAGCTATTGAAGTTAATAGTTATCTTTACCTTGTTGAAATGAAGTGGTGCAAAGACCCTTTGGGGCCTGGTGAGGTGGCACAGCATGTCATGCGTCTTTTTGAAAGAACTGATGTTCGTGGAATCTTTATTTCAGCATCTGGCTATACTGATGCAGCAATTATTAATATTCAAAAAGCACTTAATCAAAAAATCATTGTGCTTTTTACCTTAAAAGAGATTCTACTTCTTTTAGAAACGGAAAGCTCCTTTGAATCTCTCTTAAAGTCAAAAGTTGAAGCTATTCAGCTTGAAAGCAAGCTTTTGTATGATCTCTAAACTAGAGTTAACTGTCTCTCAATCATCTTGAACTGTAGTCTGATAAACTCACTTACACGCTGAACGTATAGAAATAGCTGATGTATTCAAAAGTTGCTTCCGGTAGGTGCAACAGAACATTTCCATTCGTAAAAAGGCTTGAGAATTGCATGGGAAATGATTACAAGATCCGTCAGGCGCAAAGAACGGATTGTGATGCGCTATTCAAACTGATTCAAGAATTAGCGGCTTACGAGAAACTATCGGATCGGGTGACTGGAACGGCTCAGGCATTGGAGACGCATCTATTTGGTGAGCAGGCTTTTGTGGAAGCTTTAGTGGCTGAGTGCGAAGGTAACTTAATTGGGTTTGCGTTGTTTTTTACAAGCTATTCTACTTTTTTGACGAAGCCAGGTCTTTATTTAGAAGATTTGTTTGTACAGGAACCCTATCGTGGACAGGGGATTGGGAAAGCGTTGCTGAAAGGGGTTGCTCAAATTGTCCAGGATCGCGGTTATGGTCGGTTGGAGTGGAGTGTGCTCGATTGGAATGAACCTTCCATTGCGTTCTATCGCAGGATGGGGGCAGAAGTATTGCCGGACTGGCGGATTTGTCGGGTGACGGAGCAGTCTTTGCAAGCGGTTTTATCGGCCTGATTGAAAAAGGCCCGAATGGTTTGGTAATAAGCCTCTCCCGCTACGGCTGCGACGTTGTTGTGTCCTGCTTTGGCAAATAGTTTGAGTTGTTTGGGTGCGCGTGTGGCTGCAAACAACCGTTGACTCATGGCATAGGGAATCCGTTCATCGTTAGTGCCATGAATATATAACACTGGCATTTTGAGTTGCGGTACTTTATGGATTGAGTCGAACCGCTGGGTTAAGAGCAAATCTATGGGAATGGCTGCGGTCCACCAGTTACGCTGTGCCATTTCAACGGCTGAGGTGAATGAGCTTTGCACAATCAAGGCGAAGGCGTCGGGATGTTGGACGGCGAGGTCAATGGCGATCGCGCCGCCTAGGGAGTGGCCATAAATGACAATCTGATTGGGTGCAATTTTTCGTTCTTGGACGAGGTAGGTCCAAGCGCGTTGGGCATCGGCATAGGTGGATGCTTCGCTGGGGAAGGCTCCTGTACTTTTGCCATACCCTCGGTAGTCGAAGAGGAAGACGGAGCAACCGAGTTTATGGAAACGACTGGCTTGTTCAGCATTGGCACCAATATTAATGCCGTTGCCGTGCAGATATAAAATCGTTTTGGCCTGTGGTTGTTGGGCTGGAATCCACCAACCGAAGATGCGATCCATATTGGGATCTGTTTGCTGCTTGGTTTGAGGTGTTGGCTCTAGCGGTAAGTCGACTGACTGGTAGGCTAGGCCGTGATCTGCTGGAGTTTCGGTAATGATACCTGTGGGGGCAAAAATGAACCGCCCTTGTTGGGTATATAGGAGGCCACAGGCCAACACATAGATACCGCCTATTCCCAAACTCCATTGGATGAGAGTCTTTTTCCAGCGAGATTTTCCTGTAAGGGATGTGGTTGAGGATTGATCAGGCACAATCGGGTTAAGCGACATCCGGTTTCTATCCAGTTCGACTTGCCAAATTATCGAAGACTAAAGCCGCGAGTGCAAGGAAATCGCAGAGTTTTTATAAATAATTAGCGATGGTTGCTGCAATTCTAAATTGCTTCTAGAAATGGTTAGCGCGCTCTGCGAGTTGGTCATTGCGAACTCGCTCGGTTTGTGTACCTAGAGCTGACATCAAAACTCAAAATTATTGATGGATAAAGAACTGAAAGCTTTGGTGGGGGCGGCTCAAGCTCACCGGATGTAACAAATTAGAGAACTCAAAGGTTATACCGCTGGTGGCTCGGATGGCAACTGTGACTGAATAAAGCTGGATCCATGATCAAACCGCGCCATCATTCTACAGTTGAACTTTTTAAGTTCATCAATGATATCTGGGCTATCAAAATCTTTGGAGTTTCGATTTAAAAAGCAAGCTTGTTCTGGTAAATTCTGCCGTAAATGAGTAATAACTGATGCATAGACAAGTGCATCTTGTGGTGTTAAGTCGTAAGTCGTTTCATATGAGGCTGCTTCACTCAATATACTGGCGTTGAGTGCAACAATTTCCCCTACTTGAAGGATTTGATCGCGATATTGAACAAAACGATGTCTTTCTTCCTCATTACTCTGAATCATCAAGCTGGCAATATCCTGAATGCTTTTGATACGACTTGAATAAGAAGCTGTACGTGAAAGCTGCCGCAACTCGGCATCCAACGACTGTTGCAGTTCTCGACGACTTCGTGCTTGGCGGCTCAGTTTTTCATGAGGTTCAGCAAGGCTGTAAGCTGGAACGATGAGTTTTGCTTTTCCTGCTTCACAAAGCTGCAAAATCTGTTCACAGCTTGAACATTGCTCTTGCTCAAAGGTTAGTTCTAGAACAAAGTTTGTCTCAACATAAATATTCACGCAGCCGCCTCATGCTCAAGCTGTCCTCCAACTAAGGCAGCGTAAAGCCCCGACTCTATTAACCATTGTTGAGAAGCGTCAATGTTTTCGGGAATTTGATTTGAATGAAGTATCTCGCTCAGCCAAGATGTAACAATGAGTTCTAGACTAACTCCACTGATTTTGTCAGCAGTTACCCCTGCCCTGTCAAGGTAGGGTTGAAGAATTGGGGATGCATCAATCGTATAGGTGGGTTTGCTCTGAGCTTGCTCAGCTTCAGCATTAGACCATAGGTAAAATTTATCTGGAAAAACCATCAAAAAATACGGAGCTTTGGGAAAGGTTCCATGTGCAAGGATATTTCGACGTAGCTCTGCTGCCCACTCCGGCGATACTTTGGTTTTGCGCTTGACTTCAACAACAAGAGCCAGTTGACCGTTACGATTATCAACTGACAAGTCCCACCGAGAATTAGGTCTCATAACCATAATTTTAGATCTGTCTGCGAAACCGCTACTTGGTATAGGAGGCTTACATTATTGTAGTGAACCAGAAACGAAGTGAGAAGACTCTGCTTGTCGTTCTAACTGCTGATGAGACTGTGCCTCACGAGTAATTCCTAAATTGCCATCGGCAACTCTGCGATCGCAACCAATCCACCTTGCACAGTATCGACTTGCAACCGATAACCACGCAACATACTCATTCCGACTAATGGTTCTGTCTCTGCTGCGTTAATTTCGATTTCTCGGTACTGTCCGCCCCAAATTACCATGCCTTCGTAAATATCAAACAAGACTTCGCTACCATCACCCAAAGTAGCTCGATCTCGATAACTCCAAGGCAATTCAAGTTCAGTGATGATAGAAGTCGGAAGGCTCAGAAATCCTGTAAATCCAGTATCGATTACAGCAGTAATTGATTTCAGTTTGTCGCCGTTCCTTACCACTAAGGAAAGCATCGCCTCATAGTTCTGATTGACGTAGCCCTGCATCATAGAGCGTCTTTTAGGCTTCGTGCGCCAAAACGATGAACAGCACGGTGGCCGATCCGAATCACCCAAGGCTGGGCATCGGGCACTCGTTCATAAAGTCTTCGAGTTGCAGTCATGGTTTCTTCTGCAAGTTCAAAGGCTCCAGTTTCGATGTCAATCGCCACTATCTTGCCATAATTGCCTTCTTCAACCTGCTGGCGTACCTGAGTTTCATAAATCTCATCGCCACGTCGAGCGAATTCTTCTTTGCTGTAGCGGGGTTGTCGAACTGTCATAGGCTTTGACCTCGTTTCAAAGTTCTCCTACATTTTAGCCTTGAGAAATAAATTTTATGGGTTAATCAATTTCGTTAAGTCTTAAACTTCACTTGTCCCACTTGGTCTTTTTCGGTGCATCCATTTAGCAATAAATTCACAGGTTTTTCTGGACCATGAAATTTCTTTTTTCACAATTTGCTCGGATCTGAAAATTTTGTGATCTAATACAAAATGTAGTGGTGGCTAATAACTTTTAGCTCAGTACCAGTGGCTTTTGCCCTTTGCACTTTTCCTCCGAACAATCGTCAGCACACTGCACTTTATGAACCTTGAGCAAGTAAAGGGATGAGACGTGATGACTCACCCAAATCTTATATCAAAATTCGAAATCATTGATGGACAAAGAACTGGAAGCGCTAGCAGGCTAACGGCTAAGGTCAGCAGGTCAGTGCAATGGCACTCGAGACACTGTGACAGCCTGTTGCACTCGGTTTGGTGCAACCGCTAGTTCGGCTGGCTTATTGGCGATACCGTGAAGATTTGCTTCGAGATACTAGCCCAGTTGCCGTTTCTCTTTGCCATGGCTCAAGGAGCTTGTTGCCAATGTTGTCATCACAAAGTTCCGACAATCGAGCTTTGCCTAGTGCGGCACGCTCCAAGGTACATCAACTGACAGTTACTAGCAGGATTTCTTCCTTGCCACGTGCTGTTGCCCAACTGCGTAAATATTCGATTAAGCTTCAATTAATACCCTGTCGGTCGTGAGCCGGATCGAAATCTTCATGCAAATAGACGTTGCCAACTAGTGCGTACATGATCGCGTATCCTACTGTTCTGTCAACGTGGTCAGCAGCGGCGTTCCGCGAACAGTCCTCGAGCCAACTAGTTAATCTGGCAATCGTTGTTGGCATTCCCCGACTAATATCGAGATATGAGGTTTGAAGGACATTTGGGAGGGAGTGTGCTGAAGTATCTGCAGAGATGCTATGTCGCGAGCACAGCCGGCCGAATCTCATACTTTGCTAGGGCATTCTTCTCCTAGCATCGGTAAGCATAGCAGTTGAACTCTAGCTTTTTTTAGTGGCAGTGTGAGAACAGCCTGACATAGCAAAGTTCAATTCAAAAATTCTACTTCCATATCAAGATCGCGCTCAAAGTATGAGGAGGGAGAAACGATAATCCCCGCAATATTTAGAGAGAGCGATACCATTTCTGCTCCATACTTATCTTCGAGCATTGCTACTGCAGTCGGTGTCATAGTTGACCAACTCTGCTGAAAGGCATCTTGCAAATATTTATTGAGATCTGCGTACATCATTGCGGCACGGAGAACTCCAACATCTGTCGTCTCACCACTCTCCTCAGGAAATTGATCAAGTGCATCGAGAAATTCCGGAGAGATTACCCTGTCGAGGTCAGCCAAGGTCCTAACACCATACAACTTGAGCTCTCTAATCACCTGGTGCTGAAGGTCGCTATCAGGCAAGCAAACAACGCAGTTTCTTTGCAACGGGCGAAGCTTCTGCCGCAGGAATGTGTTTAGGCTTGCAGAGTTGATCTCAATTTCGAGATCGCCAGCTTGGGCCTGGTTTCCTACCTCCTCTGAATAGCGATCAACTTCTGCAGCGATTGTGTCGAATTCGCGATCCGCAAGCTCCAACAATCCGGCTGCAAGGTAGAGGCGCCGCTGCAGGTTTCCA
>DATNQK010000323.1:0-1880 GCA_036704065.1 Stenomitos sp. | reverse complement strand
AGGCGAAACAGCAACACGACCTGGGCTGCTGTCGGTGGGCGCTCGCAAGTTTGAGTGCTGCTTAGCCAAGATCCTCAGTTTCCTGGGGTATATCGTGCATGTGGTGATGAAGGTGGATGAGCCTGTCGCCCTCAACTTAGGGGTGCTGTTGCCCTATGACGAGTTAGAGGATCGCAAACTGTTGGGGCAATGGCTGAACAAAACAGTCGGCAGCTTTGACTTTAATGGCTTACCCACGCACAACATCAAACTGGAGTACATCGATATTAAGCCAGAGGGATATGGCATCTATCGAGCGTATCAGCCAGAGCGGATCCTGATCGTGGGTCACTCCGATTCAAGCTGGTTGTGTTTTACCAGAGACTTGGTGGATACCAAGCACTCCAAAACAATGCCTGAAACGGGAATGCATGACTTCCTGCGATCGCTTAATTTTCCCATCTCCTACGAACTCAGAGCGGCACAATGTATTGCGATGGCGGGTGAACAACTCAATCGTGAGCGCTTGTTACCCCTGACGCAAACACGCTCGGATGTAGAGGTGCAGCACCTGCGCCATGCCATTCAAGAGGCTAGGTCTCAGTACTGGGCAGATCGCGCTCAGCAATTCGCTTCCCTAGATATTGGCAGTGTCAACCAAGTGTTTGTTTCAGGGGGAACGGCCTTTTATTTTGCCAGTGAACTGAACGAGCTGTTCAAGCAATTGTTTGGCGTGCGCTTGAACTGGGGTCGAGAACTGATGAAAGAGTTCGTGGAACGGTTCTCGCTGCGCAAGGGGCGAGATATCCCGTATCGCTTCGCAGATTGTTATGGCTACTTTCGTTCACTGCCAGGAGTGACCCAGTATGCCGCTAAATCAGTTGAGGTTGTGGGAGGGCGTCACGATGGCTGATGGGACTCGTGAACAACAACGTCTCCGTGTGGATGTGTGTGGCGCGGATGGCTCCAAAGTGGGCGAGGCGATTAAGTACCTCAAGTCCGGCGATATGCCCCCAGGACAAGGGGTAAGAATTGCGATCGCCTGTTTGTTTTACCCCTTAGCGATGGCTCGTGAGGGAGGACAAGCCGTTGAGATTGAAGCAGCCATCAAAGAGGCACGTCTCCAGTTTGAACATTATATGAGCCTCTCCAAAGCCGATTGTATGGGGAGTGTTGTGAAAAATGTTCGCTTTTCGGAGGCAAATAACACAACAGAAATAGAAGCCTCATCATCCAACCCGTCTGGAAATGGCAAGTCTGCAACCGAACTATTTTCCTCCGGTGAAGATGACGGCCTACTGGACTTAGAAACGGACTTAGAAATGGAGCTAATTTGACCATGACCAACAATAAAGTGAACCCAGCCTTTAAAGACATTGCCCTGCGGTACAAAATTACTGAGGAGCAGATTCCGAACATCGTCAAGAGTATGCAGTTGAACCCAGAAGACAGTCCTAGTGAGACCCAACTTAAGGGATTTGAGGAAATCTGTAAGCTTCTTGAGACAGGGATGGAACTTGGTTTAGCCACTCAGACGGTTAAAAATACCATCCGTGAGGAAAAGGCGAAGAAACAAGCTTCAGAGATTGTCCCCAATGATCAAGCCCTCGCGACGCAAGATCCAGCAGCGATCCATCAAGCAACGCTAGTGCAATTTGATGAGTCGGTACCTGGAGACCTCAAGGAAGCCATCAATCAACCGCTTGACCAAGATGCGGCAGCGACGGTGGAGGGCTTACCAGAGTCAATCGCTGAATCTGTTGAAGAGGTCAAAACGCCTTTCCAGGTAGGACTAGACGCTTACGTTAAGAACCGCTGGACTGAAGGGGTGACCAAAGGGCTGCAAGATCCGAAAACCTTGCAGGCGATTTCGGAGGCATTGCAGGGAAAGCGCCAATCCA
>DATNQK010000322.1:0-22354 GCA_036704065.1 Stenomitos sp. | reverse complement strand
GTCATGGAGCTCCGGATGGCGCTTGCGCACTTGACGCAGAATGCCATCCATATCATCCCCCCGCGTCTCGGTTAAGCCAGTTGTACACAGGCCAATCATCTGTGGCTTGGACTTTTCCACTAGGGTTAAAATCGCCTGCTCCACATTGTCTTCGCCGCCCAAGATAGTGCTCACTTCGGTCATCGCTGTCGTCGACAGCGGAATTGCCTCGCGGAAGTGGCGTACCAGCATGACCTTGGCAAAGGCCGTACAGCCTTGAGACCCATGAAAAAGGGGCATAATCCCTTTCAGGCCCAAGAAAGCCAAGGCAGCACCGAGAGGTTGACTTTGTTTGAGGGGGTTGACTGCTACGGACTTCTTCGGTGTAGTGACTGTAGCCATTAGACAACCTCCTCAACATCCCACGGCGCTGGACGACGAACCTGTGACCACACAGGACTGTAGAGTGCTTCATCCAGTTCGCGGGCCATCTCTACCATGCCGACATATCCTGCGTAGGGATGGTGGCGCTCCTGGTTAATATCCAAAAAGGGAATGCGAGCCTTGAGGGCTGTGTATTGGTTGCGTCCGCCCGCGATCAGCATGTCGGCTTTGGTTTTGTCGATCACCCGTAACAGCTCTTGGGCATTTCCCTTATCCATCATGATGCCGTCAGCCCCCAACAACTCCCGAATGCGGGCTTTGTCTTCTTCTGTACTTTTCTTGGTACTGGTGGCAACCACTTCCATACCCAAATCCTTGGCTGCCGAGATAATCGACCAGCTTTTTACGCCTCCGGTGTAAAGCACCACTCGCTTCCCTTTCAACCGCGCCCGATAAGGGGCTAAATCGCGATCCATCTGTGCGGTTTCGCTGCGGATCAGATCCTCGACGCGGTTGAGCAGATCTGGGCTACCCAGCTTCACCGCAATATTGCGCAGGCAGCGGTTAATATCTTCCACGCCGTAGAACGATTCTTCGATGTAAGGAATGCCGTAGCGCTCTTCCATCTTGCGTGCCATGTTGATCAGGGCTTTGGAGCAAATCATGACGTTGAGCTTGGCACGGTGGGCCGTACAGATGTCTCGGTAGCGACCGTCTCCGGTAATTTTGGCCAACACACGAATGCCCAATTTTTCGAAGAGTGGAAGTACACCCCACAGTTCTCCGGCAATGTTGTACTCCCCAATCAAGTTGATATCGTAGGGCGTAACGGTTTCCGGCTCTACGGTACCAACCACATATTCCAGTAAGCTTTCACCGCCCACACGGTTGCCCAAATTCTTGCTGCCAATAAATCCGGGGGAGTTGACTGGAATGACTGGAACGCCTGTTTTTTCCGCCGCTTTATGACAGACTGCATCTAAATCGTCGCCGATTAAAGCTGTGACACAGGTTGAATAGACAAAAACGGCGGCGGGCTGGTAGCGCTGCTGTACTTCTAGGATGGCTTTATACAACCGCTTTTCTGCCCCAAAAATGACATCATTCTCGGTGATATCGGTTGTAAACCCCATCTTGTAGAGCATCGGGCCAGAAGATAAACTGCCTCGGCTGCCCCAGGAGTTGCCAGCACAGGCGATTGGGCCATGCACTAAGTGGGCCGCATCCGTAATGGGAACCAGAGCAATCATGGCTCCATCAAAGGCGCATCCCCCTTGGGCTGCTCCGGGCTGGGCCTGTTGCGTACAGGACTTATTTTTGCCCTTTCCTTCTTTTTTGTGGTTGTGTTCGCAGGCCGACTCGCTAAGGAGTTCGTTGATTTTGCCCTGGGTCATTCTCATGGCGCAAGATCCTGATAAGCAGCTACATGGGCGAAAGGGTTGAGACTCGGGCTAACAGATATAAGGCGTAATATCTTCGTTGCATTGGTCTACGAGATAGTTCAAGGCTCTAAACCGCAGCGCGACAACTTCGTCGTAGAGGGGGTTGAGTTTACACAGCGCAGGAATATGAATGGTGCGCCCAAACAACGTAATGTCTCGTTCAAAAGCACACTGGCAGGGAATCAGCTGACACACAAGATGAGCAAAGCGGCGATCGCTCACTTCAATGCCATCGACCCATCGGCGCAAGGGGTTGAGCAGTCGGTTACGAGGGTGAGTAGGCCGCAGGAAGGCAGAGTCGTGTGAATGGGAATGAGTCATCGTTGTCATAGGAGTCACCATCAAGGGGGCTGGAGTAGGGCTTGGAACAAACCCTACTCCAAACCAGAACTAACGAATCAGGTCGTAGGAGATGTCGGTCTTCGCGGGGACAATCGTGTTGCGATCTAGCTCGTCTAGGAGGGTGTTCACAATCCAGTTGAGCAGGTTGATCGTGCCTTGATATCCGTAGGTCGCGTAGCGGTGCAGGTGATGGCGATCAAAGATGGGATAGCCAATCCGCACCATTGGCGTATGGGTATCGCGCCAGAGGTACTTGCCGTAGGAGTTACCGATGAGCAAATCAACGGGTTCGGTGAACAGGAGCGATCGCATGTGCCACAGGTCGCATCCACCGTGGATAGTGGCACCTTGACCGAAAGGACTCGAGTCTAGCAGCGCACGCAGTTCGGTTTCAAAAGCGTCATTGCTATTGGTAACTACGATATGCACAGGCTCAGCACCAATTTCGAGCAAGAACTGGGTCAGGCCAATCACCAAATCGGGGTCGCCGTACATGGCAATCCGCTTACCGTGGAGCCACGCTTGGGAATCCGTCAACGCATCCACCGCACGACCGCGTTCAGCTTCTAACTCAGCGGGAATGGGTTGTCCGGTGAGGGCAGAAAGCTTCAGGAGAAACTCGTCTGTGCCTCGAATCCCAACAGGACGTGCCACATAGCTGGGTTGCTTCCAATCGTTCGTGATGTACTCACGGGTCTTAACCGTGGAGTAGGCTTGGAAGGAAATCGTCGCTTCGGCATTGATCGAGTCAGCAGCCGCTTCTAGGGGAGTACCACCAGGGTACATGTTGTACTCGCCCGTGTTGGGAGAATCAAGGTACTCAGAGTTGTCTGCTAAGAGGGTGTAGTTCACACCCATCAACTCAGCCACCCGTTTGACTTCTCGTAAGTTGCCAATGTAGGTTTCAAAGCCAGGGATGAAGTTGATTTTGCCGTTGGTGGTTTCGGTTTTCTTGTCTTTGGTGAGATTGGTCAAGATGCCCTTCATCATGTTGTCGTAGCCCGTGATATGGGAGCCGACAAAGCTAGGCGTGTGGGCATAGGGCACCGGGAAGTCCTGGGGCACTGACTCAGCAGCCTTGGCGTTGTTAATGAAGGCTTGTAGGTCATCCCCGATGACTTCGGCCATACAGGTGGTGCAGACAGCAATCATTTTGGGCTTGTACAGGTTATAGCTGTTTGCCAAACCGTCAATTAGGTTGTTTTGCCCGCCAAAGACCGCTGCATCTTCCGTCATTGAAGAGGAAACTGCCGAGAAGGGTTCTTTGAAATGGCGAGTGAAGTGGCTACGGAAGTAAGCCACACAGCCTTGTGACCCATGGACGAAGGGTAGCGTACCTTCAAAGCCGACAGCAGCAAGGATTGCACCTAAAGGCTGACAAGCTTTAGCAGGGTTAACGGTTAGGGCTTCGCGAGCAAAGTTTTTCTCGCGGTATTCCCAGGTTTTGGTCCAGTCGGCAACGCGATTCACTTCTTCTGGGCTGTGGCCACCTTCAAACGCTTTCTTGGCAGCAAACAGCTCTTGATATTCATCTTGGTGGAATAGAGTAGCGTGGTCCTTAATATTGTTGACGTCATTTTGAGCCATGATGGGATCTCCTCAATGCGGCAGTAGGTGTTGGAGAGGAACAGAGGGGAGTAAAACTAAACAACGAGGGAGTGTGTAAGGGCATCGGGAGGACGACTTGCAGATTTACATCTCCCTCGTTCAAGAGTGCGATCGCCCTTAAGCAGTCGCTTCTGCTTTTTTCCAGGGAGCACCGATTAGGCCCCAAGTCGGGCTGTTGAGGGCCAAATCCATATCCCGAGCAAAAATCGCGAACCCATCGTAGCCGTGATAGGGACCGGAGTAATCCCAAGAGTGCATTTGCCGGAAGGGCAACGCCATCTTTTGGAACACATATTTTTCTTTAATGCCGGAAGCTACCAAGTCGGGTTTGAGTTCTTTGATAAATTCCTCAAACTCGTAAGCCGAAACGTCGTCGTAGATCAAGGTGCCATCTTCGACATAGTGGGTGGTACGTTTGTAGTCATCGTTATGACCGAATTCATACCCTGTCCCAATCAGTTTCATGCCGAGGTCATAGAAAGCAGGAACCACGTGACGCGGACGCAGACCCCCAACCATCAGGGCAACGGTTTTCCCTTCTAGGCGTGGACGATACTTCGCAATCACCGCATCGGTTTGTGCCTGATATTTGGCAATGACTTCTTCTGCTTTGGCCTGGATGGTTTCGTCAAACTTCGACGCAATCTCCCGTAAAGATTCAGCAATCTTGGTGGGGCCAAAGAAGTTGTATTCTAGCCAGGGAATCCCGTAGGTTTCTTCCATGTGGCGGCTGATGTAGTTCATGGAGCGATAGCAGTGAACCAAGTTCAGCTTCACAGACGGTGTGTTCACCATTTCGTGGAGCGTGCCGTCTCCAGACCATTGGGCCACAACCCGCAAGCCAATTTCTTCTAACAAAATCCGGCTAGACCATGCATCTCCACCGATGTTGTAGTCACCAATGATGGCAACATCATATTCGGTGCCATCGGGGATATTTCCCGCTTTCTTTTCCTTATCGTATTGAGGGAAGACCCAGTCCCGCACAGCGTCGTTGGCAATGTGGTGTCCTAAGGATTGGGAAACACCCCTGAACCCTTCGCAACGCACTGGAACAACGGTCTTACCAATTTCTTTGGCAGACTTTTTGGCAACGGCTTCAATATCGTCCCCAATCAACCCGATGGGACATTCAGACTGAATGGAAACACCGCGATTAAGGGGGAAGAGTTCTTCTAATTCGGTAATCAGTTTTGCGAGCTTTTTGTCACCACCGAACACAATGTCGCGTTCTTGGAAGTCGGAGGTGAACTGCATTGTGCCATAGGTATCAATGCCTGTGGTGCCAATGTAGTAGTTACGACGACCGGACCAGGAGTAATAGCCACAACCAACGGGACCGTGGCTAATGTGAATCATGTCTTTGATTGGCCCCCAGACCACACCCTTAGACCCTGCATAGGCACAGCCACGGGTCGTCATGGAACCGGGAACAGACTTAATATTGGATTTAACGCCGCAGTCGGCTTTGCCTTCTTGGTAAACGTTGAGGTGTTTTTCCCGTTTTTTCTTCGCCTTATCGGGATAGGCTTCCAATACTTCCTGGATGAGCTGTTTCTTATCTACGGCTTCAGCGGCTTTTGGTTTGTCTTCTGTATAGGTCATGGTGTTCCTCTCATGGTTGAGATAGGGTTCGTAAAGGGGGAATGGAGGAGAGGGGATATGCGGTTATCGGTTCTACAACCAATCTCCTGCTACCTATCCCCCCTTCATAAGGGGTAGAGCGAGCGCAGCCCGACCCTATCCTCTACACGCTTGCGGGTGCTCTGGTACCTTGTTGAATCGCTTTTTGGTACTCGTCTTCGCCGCCCAAGATACCGAATTCGACCAATAAATCTTCGAGTTCGTCCATGGTGATGGGCGTCGGGATACAAAGATTCTTGTTGTCGATGATCTTCTTGGCCAATACGCGATACTCTTCGGCCTGTTGGCTTTCGGGTGCGTACTCAATAACCGTCATCCGGCGGAGTTCAGCATGTTGCACAATATTGTCGCGAGGAACAAAGTGCAGCAATTGGGTGTTGAGGCGTTTGGCGAGCGTTTCGATCAGTTCGAGTTCTCGGTCAACTTTACGGCTGTTGCAGATCAAACCACCAAGGCGCACACCACCGGAGTGAGCGTACTTAAGAACACCCCGAGCAATATTGTTGGCGGCGTACATGGCCATCATTTCCCCGGAGGTTACGATGTAGATTTCTTGGGCTTTGCCTTCCCGAATGGGCATGGCGAAACCACCGCAAACTACGTCGCCCAATACGTCATAGGAGACGAAATCGAGATCTTCATAGGCACCATTTTCTTCGAGGAAGTTAATGGCAGTGATGATGCCGCGTCCTGCGCAACCAACACCAGGTTCGGGACCACCAGACTCAACGCAACGCACATCGCGATACCCGTTCAGCAGCACTTCTTCGAGTTCGAGGTCTTCCACTGCACCCCGTTCAGCAGCGAGGTGCAGAATGGTGGTTTGTGCTTTGCTGTGAAGCATTAAGCGGGTGGAGTCTGCTTTAGGGTCACAGCCCACAATCATGACGCGCTGGCCCATTTCAGCCATACCAGCGATGGTATTTTGTGAGGTGGTGGATTTACCAATCCCGCCTTTACCATAGAAGGCTATCTGTCTAATGCTTTCGTCAGTCATGGATTTTCTCCTTGTAGGTTTGTTGAGAGGATTCGAACTTCGGGGCAAGCAGAGGACTGAGTGCGGTAGGGCCGGAGCCCCGAATCGAGTTGGGCGGCGATCGCTCAACCCGCAACCGTTGGGCAAGTGCCCCGGTCAGCCGAGTTGCATTCATAGGAAATTCCAATTAGGACGAGTCGAAAATCGTCGTCGAGCAGCGGGCTTAAACCGCCTCAACGGTCAACGTGGGCAGGATGCGTTCTCGCAATTTGACTTCGATGGCATTTTTGAGGGTGTAGGTACTGCTGCTGCAAGATCCGCAAGCCCCCGTGAGTTTAACAAGGACGAGATCGCCTTCTACGTCGTGCAGTTCCACGTCGCCACCATCGGCGAGAAGCACGGGCCGTACTTCATCCAACACCGTTTGGATCAGGGTAATTTTTTGCACCGTGGTCAGGGGACGATCTTGGGTTGATGCTAGCTCAGCGGTAACTCTTGCTGCCGTTGCTGCAGTTTCCGCTTGCACGCTTGCAATCAGATCTTCAATATCGGCCAAGCAGGTTCCACAACCACCACCTGCTTTCACATAGTTGGTCACTTGTTCAACAGTGGTTAAGTTATTTTCGATAATGACGCGGCGGATTTTGGCATCTGTAATCCCAAAACAGGAACACAGCAGCGCACCTTCGTCTTCTTCATGAACTTCCACTTCAATGCCGCGATACTTATAGATGGCGGCTTCCAAGGCTTCCTGGCCCATCACGGAGCAGTGCATTTTAGCTTCAGGCAAACCGCCTAAGTAATCGGCAATCTCCTTGTTGGTCACGGTTAAGGCTTCATCTAGGGTTAGGCCTTTAATTAACTCCGTCAGTGCAGACGAAGAAGCGATCGCACTGGTACAACCAAAGGTTTGAAAACGCGAGTCTAGAATTTGATCTTGCTCGATATTGATTTTGAGATGAAGGCGGAGGGCATCTCCACAGGCAATACTGCCCACTTCGCCGTAAACCACGGCAATGCCCGATTCGTTGAGGTCTTCTATAGCACCTTGGTTTTGGGGGTTATAGAAGAGGTCTAATACTTTCTCGGTGTAGTCCCACATGGCCGTGTTCCTAAGGTAGCAGAGTAACAGAAGAGAGTTGAAAGTTGGGAGAGTTCAGAGGATGAAAAAGTGGGTCAGATCCCTAATGGGGAGGAGTAGGGGTGAGTTGGCAAGGATAACTCACCCCACACAAGGGAGCGTCGTTCACTAACGACTCGCCAACACAGCTTCTTCGCGACCTTGGAGCCAATCGGAAGCATCACTGTTAAAGGGCGAGAGTGCTCGTAGCCGTTCTACAATCCCAGGCATCACTGCAAGTACACGATCCACTTCAGCTTCCGTGGTATAGCGCGAGAGGCTAAATCGAATTGAGCCGTGGAGGATGGTGTAAGGTAGGCCCATCGCCCGCAGTACATGGGAAGGTTCTAGCGAGCCAGAGGTGCAAGCAGAGCCAGAGGAGGCACAAATCCCGTATTGGTTCAGGGACAGAAGAATGGCTTCGCCTTCGATGTATTTGAAGCCGATGTTGGTGGTATTGGGTAAGCGCCAGGTGCGATCACCATTGATTTCGCAGTCGGGAATGGCAGCAAGTAACCCTTGCTCTAGGCGATCGCGCAGATGATGTTCCCGCACCACCGCCTCTGCCATGTGCAACGATTCCAACTCAGCGGCTTTACCCAAGGCCACAATGCCAGGGACATTTTCAGTGCCAGCACGACGACCGCGTTCCTGATGACCGCCCAACAGGAAAGGACGGAACCGAAACCCACGCCGCACGTAGAGCGCACCAACGCCCTTAGGCGCATGGAGTTTGTGGCCAGACAGGGTTAGCAAGTCGATGGTGCTGTCTTTAAGGTTCAGGGGGATTTTACCCACCGCCTGCACCGCATCCACATGAAACGTCGCACCATATTCCTTAGCCAGTTGCCCAATCTGCTCGATGGGGAAGATCACGCCTGTTTCGTTATTGGCATACATGATCGTGACCAAGGCTGTATTGCCAGTCAGCGCTGCTTCCAGCTCCATCAGGTCTAGCTGACCCTTGGCATCCACAGAAAGATACGTAACGGTATAGCCTTGCTTCTCCAACTGTTTGCACAGGTTTAACACAGCAGGGTGTTCTACAGCGGTGGTAATAATGTGCTTGCGGTCGGGTTGAGCGGCGATCGCAGCTCGGATGGCTGTGTTATTTCCTTCCGTGCCACAACTGGTAAAGACAATTTCTGAATCTTCAGCGCCAAGAAGTTGGGCAACTTGCGATCGCGCTGTTTTAACTGCCTTACCCACCTGTCCACCAAAGCTATGCATGGAAGAAGGATTGCCGTAGAACTCCGTCAGGAAAGGAACCATTGCCTTAACCACTTCAGGATCAACCTTGGTGGTTGCATTATTGTCGAGGTAGATAACCGTCATACCGTAGCTCCTTGAAGGGTTTGCAGGTACTGGTCGTAATACTCACGAGCCACTTTTTCAATCACATCGTAGGCTTCCACCGACTGAATGCCTGCTTGCTCCAATTCCTTCTGAGGACAGTCACCAATCTTAGATACCAGCACTGCTTTGCAATCAGCGATGGTCTTAATGACGCCTTCTAAGGTGGCAGCTTCGCCATATCCGCCTTGGCAGTAGTGATCGATCTTGCGGTGCGTTACAAACCGCGCTTCGTTACCATCCACTTCGTAAATCATGAACTCCTTCGCATGACCGAAGTGTTGGTTCACCAAACCACCGCCTTTGGTCGCCACTGCCAATAGGATTTTGGGCGTATCAGCAACAACCTTCTTCTTGGCTTTGGCCTTAACGGCTTGTTGTTCGATGCGACGTTGTTCAATCCCGGCGTGAACCACCTGACGCACGGTGGTGTTATACTCCGGCTCCATTTCCATGAATTTCTCTTTGGTAAATTCCTGAGAACGATCTTCACCCAACAGACCCACAGCATCGGCACGACACTGGCGACAGTGGCGCATCATCTTCATGTTGCTATCAGCACACTGATCTTGCAGCACCTTCAGTTCCTTCGAGGTAGGGCCACGCTGGCCTGTAAGACCAAAGTGAGTGCCATGCTCAGGCGCTGAAATTAGGGGCATGATGTTGTGGAGAAAGGCCCCATTTTCGCGAATCACTTGATCCACTTCGACCAAGTGTTGGTCGTTGATTCCTGGAATCATGACCGAATTGACCTTGCACAAGATATCGGCTTCCCGTAGCGCTTGCAGCCCTTCCATTTGACGCTCGTGCAGAATACGAGCTGCTTCTATGCCGGTGTAGCGCTTGCGGTTATAACGAATCCAAGGATAAATCTGAGTGCCAATTTCTGGGTCCACCATATTAATCGTGATGGTGACGTGATCCACATTCAGCGCTTTAATCCGATCCACATGATTGGGTAGCATTAACCCATTCGTCGAAAGGCAAAGCTTAATATCGGGTGCTTTATCAGCAATCAGTTCAAACGTACGGAAAGTCTTTTCAGGGTTTGCTAAGGGGTCGCCAGGTCCAGCAATCCCTAATACAGTCATTTGCGGAATCTTACCTGCAATCACCAATACTTTATGAGCCGCTTCTTCTGGTGTTAATAACTCACTGACAACACCTGGACGGCTCTCATTGGCACAGTCATATTTACGGTTGCAGTAGTTGCACTGAATATTACAGGCCGGAGCAACTGCTACGTGCATCCGTGCATAGTGGTGATGCGCTTCTTCGCTATAGCAAGGATGTTTAGAAATGCGATCAATCGTCTTTTGGTCTAAAGCAGGCTTAGGACTGCTATTGGTGCTGCACCCGCAGCTGCCACTCGATTTCTTGGCCTGAGGGTTGGCGGGGTCGGTAGACTTGTTAATCGTTAAATCCGTAACTGGAGCGTCGACGAGAGCCGAATGAGTTGGGGGGGTCATTAGGTTACATCCAGGATTACAGGGGGTGACGAGGGTGAACCGCTCCTAGCCAATCAGGGAGAAAGAAAATGCGCCTTTACGTCTTGAGTTGCCTACGCAACACAGAAATCTCCAATCAATCGTCTAGCGATTACAAGATGGATGAGTGAAAACGAACAAAGACGCAAATTCTTATCTGAAGAGTAGGGAACTGGAGCGAGAAAGTTGCCCATCGGCGAGTGATCAGGTGGAGAACGGTATATAAGTTCGAGTTCTGCGTTTGAACAACCCAGCGATGAACGATAGGAGAGTTATAGCAACCCCCTCTATTGCGGCAAAATTGCTAGCCCCTGATAGGATTTATTGAAATACTTAGAATGTACTCAAAGCCCCAAAGCACCATCCTACAAAAACCCTATTTTTCTAAGGGGATAGAGGAACAGGTATTTACTCCAATGGGGGCGAGTATTTAGAGGTACCCAAAGCAGAAATTGCTGTACTCAACTCAAACAATTACTCAACAAAGCATTCAAGCCTTTTTCCGCTTATTCTTTCACAAAAATAATTGCACTCAATTTACATTTTACAGGTTAGCATTTAGGATTCTTTTCTCAGAGAAACTTGACCTATTTTGTGTCCAGCCAATAGACATTCCCCTGTAATCTCGAATTCATTCTGTATCAAAGTTATCTATTTTGCAAGCATCTGTTACATTAAATACACATTCAAGACCGCTCTATAGTATTGATGCTCAATACCCAAAAGTCTTAACTAGCAAAGGTTTCAACTTACACCCTCTATAAGAATGCCCAGTATGACAGCGGTTTAAGCCAAATCCAAAGAAAATATTAATAACAAGAGGCAAGCAGAAAACATTTCATATGATAACTGTATCTCTAGCTACAGTTAAAATTTTCTGGCCATGAATTTAGGCTCTAATTCCTCTGTGTTGAGTACATTTTAAATCATCAGCAAAAACCTTTCTAAATTCACTCAAATATATAGATGTGTAGCATTCGCCATGAGTACGCAAATGCTATACCCCTGCACCTGTAAATACTTGTCCCCCAAAAGAAAAATACTAGTCCCTAAGTCCTAGATCATTTTCAGTTGCTTTTGGGACAGGGGTTCTATAGGGATGAGTCCATCCTAATAAACTCAATAAATATCTATCCGAGCACTCTAGAAACGGTAGATTTCGGGCACTTGCTATAAGCAGGAAGCACGTTGTCCTGCACTTCTATACGCCAATGCTACGGTCCCCGAAGCTAGTTTTCATTTCCCGATGGGCTAGGGTTGTCTCCACAATCCAGACCAACAGACAGACGGCATGGCGTCTGACGACGCTCACAGCCTTCTGGCCTGCAGGAAATCGCCTGCTTGATGGAATCGAGGCGATCGCCCAGGACTTTAATATCATCTTTGAGCGCGACCCAGCAGCCCGTAATCGCTTAGAAGTATTACTGTGCTATCCCGGTTTTCATGCACTGACCCTGCATCGGTTGGCTCACTGGCTTCAGCACCTCAATCTGCCTGTCGTGCCCCGTTTAATTGCCCACATCGGACGCTTCCTGACCGGGATCGAAATTCATCCCGGAGCCGTTTTAGGCAAAGGTATCTTTATTGATCATGGAATGGGCGTCGTAATTGGCGAAACTGCCATTGTGGGAGACTACGCGCTCATCTATCAAGGTGCCACCTTAGGCGGTACAGGTAAAGAAACAGGCAAGCGTCACCCGACCCTTGGATGCCATGTCGTCGTCGGCGCTGGCGCTAAGGTGCTAGGCAACATCCAGGTTGGGGATTGCGTACGCATCGGTGCAGGCTCCATCGTGCTGCGCGATGTCCCTTCAGATTGCACGGTGGTTGGCGTTCCAGGTCGTAACCTCTGCCGCACCAAAACACCCTTTTGTCCTTTAGATCACAACCAAATGCCCGACGCAGAAGCCTCTGCTATTCGGCTGCTGCTAGATCGGATTGAACAGCTCGAACGTCAACTGCAAACCCTAGCTCCTGAGACCTCAAGCCATGATTTCATTGTCCCTCGCTAAATCTATCCGCCATGATCTGCCGATGGAGCAGGTGATTGATATTCCCCAGCAAGATCGGTGGCAAATTTGCTATCGCCTGCGAGATCTCAAAATTGATTGCGACTGCCCAGAAGATGGTTCTTTGCGGGTGTTAGCCAATTGTGCTCGCGATGTTCTGTTGATCTATAGTGCCGTTCGGCCCTTTATTGCACCGCGTCGCGAATTGCTCGATTGGCTGGAACGCTGCTGGGACAATGATAGCGATGGTTATCGCGAAACATCTGTCTAGACAATTTTCTAACAGATGCGATCGCACTGTTTTGAAACTAAAGGATCTAAAACGATAACCTAGCAACTTCTCCATTCCTCCTCCAACGCAGAAGAAGGACTAGGCCACAAGTTTCTTAGATGAATGCTTTTTACTCTATTTGTTAAGGAGAACGTCATGACGCAACTCATTTTCCGCCCATTCGGTGATGTGCAAGATAATCCTATCGGATTGGAACGCGAGGTTACTGCACCCATTTGCGAAGGTTTAAACCTGGCATTGGCTAGTTTTCAAGCCCTCTATCTCCAATATCAGAAGCATCACTTTGTGGTTGAAGGTTCCGAATTTTACGCCCTGCATACCTACTTCCAAGATAGCTATGGTGCAGTTCAAGGTCATGTTCACGATCTGGCTGAACGGTTGAATGGCCTTGGCGGTACGCCTGCAGCCAGTTTTGCCAAACTAGCAGAACTGTGTTGCTTTAAGCCAGAACCAGACGGTGCATATCCAGAACGCGAAATGGTCGAACACGACCTCACCGCTGAGCAGGACATTATTAAACTGCTCCGTTCTCAAGCGGCTCAAGCAGAAAGTATTGGCGATCGCGCAACTCGTTACCTGTACGAAAAAATCTTGCTAGAGACCGAAGATCGGGCTTTTCACCTGGCGCACTTCCTGGCTCACGATAGCTTGACCCTGGCTTTTGCGCAGGGCAATTAATCCTCCCTTGCCCTGACAGGAGGGCTTATGGCAACTTCCATTTTGGCAGCGTTGGGCTTATCCGTTCTGGTAGTGACAGCTCACCAATGGCTTTTGCGCGAGATCTTTAAGGATCTCCCCCAAACCACTCATCATTCCGATACATCCGATTCTTCATCAGGGTTGAACCATGAGCAATCTCCCCCCACCCAATCCGGTTCATATTAATGACACCACACTGCGCGATGGTGAACAAGCCGCAGGCGTTGCCTTTAGTACGGAAGAGAAAGTGGCGATCGCCCAGTTTCTAGATTCCATTGGCGTGCAAGAACTGGAAGTGGGTATTCCCGCGATGGGCATTGCCGAGCAGGAAGCCATCCGTGCCATAGCCGATGCAGGTCTTAACGCCCAATTGCTCGGGTGGAACCGTGCTATACGTGCAGACTTGGATGCTTCTTTAGCCTGTGGCCTAAAGCGGGTACATATTTCTGTTCCGGTGTCCGAGATCCAGATTGCAGCCAAGTTCCACGGGCAATGGCGCGTGATGCTACAGCGCTTGCAGGAGGCGCTCTTTTACGCACGCGATCGCGGCTTAGAAGTGTCCGTGGGGGGCGAGGATTCCTCGCGAGCTGACGAGAATTTTTTAGCAGACGTCGCCCATTACGCCCAAGAGTGGGGTGCATTCCGCTTCCGCTTTTGTGACACTGTCGGGATTCTGGACCCACTCACCACTTACCACAAAGTCCGCCAACTGGTGTTTGCCCTAGAGATTCCAGTCGAAATGCACACCCATAACGATCTGGGTCTTGCCACCGCCAATGCACTAGCAGGCCTCAAAGCTGGGGCACAGTCTGTGAATACTACGGTCAATGGGCTTGGCGAACGGGCGGGTAATGCTGCATTAGAAGAAGTCGTGATGGCACTGAAGCGAATTTATCAAGTGCCTGTCTCGATTGAAACCAAGCGTCTACTGGAACTGTCACGGCTGGTCGCAAAAGCGTCCAATTGTCCTGTACCCCCTTGGAAAGCAGTGGTAGGCGAAAACACCTTTGCTCACGAGTCGGGGATTCATGCCCACGGTGTGCTGCAAAATCCAGTCACCTATGAACCCTTTGCACCAGAAGATGTTGGCTGGGAGCGTCGTCTGGTAGTCGGCAAACATTCAGGTCGCACCCTGATTGCCCAAATTCTAAAGCAACATGGCATCGTTCTTGAACCCAGTAACATGCAAGTTCTGCTGGAGGCTGTACGCCAACAATCTATGGAAACCAAACGCAGTCTCACTGTTGACGAATTGTTAAACCTTGCTCATACCCAGAGGTATTCCCATGTCGTCCGATGACGTTGAACTCGATAGTCCCCCTTCGTTTGAAATTGGCCAAAAGGTGCGAGTGCGCAAGCTCATTCGCAACGATGGAACATTCCCTGGTCAAGATATTGGCGCCACCTTGGCAAAGAAGGGAGATGTCGGTTATGTGGTGAGTATTGGCACCTTTTTACAAAGTTCCTATATCTACGCCATCCATTTTATTGAACGCGGCCACGTCGTTGGATGCCGCACGAAAGAACTTGAACTCGCGGAGAAAGTCTCATGAAAGTTATGCTACGTCACAATGCGGCAGGCCACTTGGTGGCGTATGTAGCTAAAAAAGATTTAGAAGAAGAAGTTGTAAAAGAAACGGCTGGCGCAGATGGCACTGTCTTTACCTTGGCCAATGGCTGGGAGTTAGCAATTGCCAATCTCGACGATCCGCTAAAGCTGCCGAAGACGTTTGAGGCTAGACGTTTGGCATAAATTAACTCATTACTAAGGAGCAACCCTATGCAACCTTCCCACGATGGTCAGCGCTTTGCGTTCGATATTGAAGGGCACTTTTTAGGATTTGAACGGGAAGGGTACAAGGTCAAGTACTTACACATCGGGCTGGCGAATGAACAGTTTCGGGTGAAGGTACCTAAACATTTACGCTTAGGGTTGCAGGCTGGTCTTGCGCTAGATGCTCCGATCCGTGTGGGTGGCCACGGCAAGTTTGACCCCCTCAAGGGGCAGATGAAGCTCAAGGCTCAACAAGTACAAATACAACCACAGGAAGTTCCAGAATGCTCTGCACAAGCGATCGCCACAGCACCTTGCTGTCCGCTTGCTGCTGTAGCAGCGCCACGCCTTAAAATTTTGTTGTGTCATAAGTCAGGCTGCCAAAAGCGCGGGGGTCGTCAAGTCAGTCGGACGCTGGAAGCAACATTACGCGATCGCAATTTAGCCAACCAGGTAACGGTACAGTATACGGGGTGTCAAAAGCGATGCTCTTCGGCCCCGAGTCTTATGGTGTTACCAGGCAAGCATTTATACAAAAAGGTTGCACCGCAACAGGTACCCAGTTTAATTGATAAGCACTTTGGCGAACAGTAGCTTTCAAGGTAGCTAGAGAGTTGTTTGGAAATTAATTCTCGTAGATTGAAAGAAGGAACTCAAAATTTGGTCTTTTCTAGCTTGCGGGTTAGAATTGCCAGCATTAACTTTCAGTTCCATGAGAGAGGATGCAGCCTTCTAGACCCACCCCTGCACCTCCCAGGAGGGGATTGATGCTTGATTGGGCCTCATCCCATTTTCACCTAGAGTCAATAATCTGCCCTAAGCCAAATTTGGGTTTTACAAAACCATCAAGTCTTTTCCTGATTACCAGCCAACCGTTGCAAGCTCGGCATATCCAACAACCTGACTCGACCGCCATCGACTTCAATTAATCCATCGCGGCTTAGCTTTGCAAACACCCGCGAGAGTGTTTCAGGAATGGTTCCTAAGCGCGCAGCTAATTGCCCTTTTGTTAAATCCAACGCTACTGTTTCAGCACCAGCTTCAGGAAGAGGACTGAGCCCAAGTAAGTAAGCCGCCAAGCGTCCTGGCACTTCCCGAAAGACCAAATCGTCAATCAAGTGCGAGAACAATCGGAGGTGACGTGCAAAGCTTTTGAGCAAATTAATCGCCAGTTTCGGCTGTGCTTCTAGAAGTTGCAAAAATGCCAAACGTGGGAAGAACAATACTTCAGTCTGCTCTAAAGCGGCGGCTGAAGCCGGAAAACTTTCGCCATCCAAAGCTGGAACCTCAGCAAAATGATCATTTCGGCCAAAGATATGGAGAATTTGCTCCTTTCCTTCTGCTGAAAGCTTAAAGACCTTAATGCGACCTGACTGCACAATAAAAAAGCCCCTCGCTGGATCGCCTTGGTGAAACAAGACTTCATTTTTGGCATAGGGTTGGGCGATCGCCAAGGCAGCTAAATCATTTAAGTGCTCCACAGGCAAGTTCTGAAACAACATGGTTTGGCTAAGAAACTTAACCAAGTCTGAGCGCAAACTGGGAGACACATCGTTCATGGATGCTTCTAAATTCGAAACAGCAAACAGCTTTAAATCTATGCTTGCAAGGGATTAGCGTCCCCTACTCTTTAAGATAAGCCTACCCTGAGGAAGAACCCACCCCGCCCTTCGGGTACCCCTCCCAAGAGGGGATGTTAGAAGGCGTGCGATGCAGGAGCAATTAATTGAACAACCCACCCTCCGGGCATCCTCCTAAAAGGGGATGAGAAGCATGATGGATAACAGTTTGAACATTTTAACGATTTTTGCTGATGTGCCTCTGAAATCTCAACCTGTTTTTTAACCCTCATACATTTGACTTAAGTCAAAGCACCCACCCTAAGCATCCGCGTAAGGTAGACATGAACAGGCTAGGAGATCTAAAGATGTTTTGCGAACAATGCGAACAAACCGCCAGCGGTCAAGGGTGCCACCAGTGGGGTGCTTGCGGAAAAAGTCCTGAAACAAACGCTGTTCAAGATTTGTCCATGTACTGCCTGCGCGGATTAGCACCCGTTGCCCTGAAGGCTAAAGAATTGGGCCTGTCTACCCAAATGATAGATCGCTTTACCACTGAAGCCATCTTCGCCACAATGACCAATGTTAACTTCGACCAAAAACGCTTCATCGGGGATATCAAACAGGCGATCGCCTACCGCGAGCAACTCAAAGCACTCATCCAAACCACCACAGGACTGTCTCAAGAGTGGCCTGAGATTTGTCGCTATGAGCCAGACTATACCGAAAGTCTCTCTGCCCAAGGCCAAGACATTACCTTAAAATTCATTAGCCAATCGGGCGGCAACGTTGATGTGTTCTCCCTGAAGTTGACGGTACTGTATGGCATTAAAGGGGTTGCATCCTACGCCTTCCATGCCCAAGAGATGGGCCAAGAAGACGAACGCATTTACCAATTTATTTATGAAGCCCTTGCCAACCTCGACCGCCAAGACCTGTCCTTAAACGATTGGGTGGAGATCGCCCTCAAGGTCGGGGAAATCAACCTGCGCACGATGGAACTCCTAGATGCAGGACATACGGGCACCTACGGCCATCCCATCCCAACTTCCGTTCCGCTCAATGCCCGCATCGGTAAAGCCCTACTGGTCTCTGGACACGATATCCCGCAACTAGAGGAAATTCTGAAGCAAACCGCCAATCAGGGCATTACTGTCTACACCCACGGCGAACTGCTGCCTGCCCACGGCTATCCACAGCTCAAACAAACCTATCCGCATCTGTATGGCCACTACGGCACCGCATGGCAAAATCAAACGCGAGACTTTGCTAAATTCCCTGGTGCTGTGGTGGTCACCACCAACTGCCTGATGCCACCTCACGATAACTATTCAGAAAAGCTATTTAGCGTCGGGCCTGTGGGGTATCCAGGTTTACAAGCCATCCCAGTGGATGCCAATGGCCATGCCGACTACACCCCCGCCATCCATAAAGCCCTAGAGCTCTCTGGTTTCACAACCGATGAGCCACCGCGTCATGTAATGACAGGCTTCGCACGCAATGCGGTTTTAGGCGTTGCCGATCAAGTCATTTCTGCCGTCAAAGCAGGGAAGATCCGCCACTTCTTCCTGATTGGTGGCTGCGATGGTGCCAAACCCGATCGCAATTACTACACCGAACTAGTCGAAAAAGTACCCGAGGATTGTGTGGTGCTTACTCTAGCCTGTGGCAAGTTCCGCTTCTTTGACAAAGACTTAGGTGCCATCGATGGTATTCCTCGGTTGTTGGATATTGGGCAGTGCAACGATGCCTATTCGGCCATCCAAATTGCGATCGCCCTTGCCCAAGCCTTCGAAACCGACGTCAACCACCTGCCCCTTTCAATGATCCTCTCTTGGTACGAGCAAAAGGCCGTGGCTGTTTTGCTTACGCTCCTGCACTTGGGGATTCAAGACATTCGCCTTGGCCCCACGTTGCCAGCCTTTATTTCACCGAATGTCTTCAAGCTGCTTTCGGATACCTATCGCCTCAAACCCATCTCTACGCCTGAGGCCGATCTAGCAGCTTGCTTAAGCTAGCCCCTCGGCTCGCGCCCCGCTACATCGAGGGGCTATCCCCTAGTCTTTTCCCAGGACTAGGGGAATTGTTGTACACCCGATTGAACACCTTGCCCTAGGCTTTAACTCGGCTGCTTTGGGTGATAGGGCGATCGCTTGCGGTCGTATACAACAGGGGCATAATATATGCCCCTAATCCCAAGCCAGAAATCAGCCCAAATAGGGTGACAACACCATTGTCGTAAGCCCACCAGCCCCAACCCTGCGCTGCATATTCAAAGGGATAGGCCAAGCACAACACCACAGTAGCCAAAAATCCAACCACACCATACTGATGCAACCAATAGGCACCCTTGCCGCGAGTGCGACCAACCAACCACCGCATCGCCACTAAACCCATCAGCGTGCCATAGCAACGCATACACACTGCCATCAAATAAGGTGGCGCTAGCATTAAGCCCATATCGGGTTGGGGGCACACATGGTCGCCCATGAAATAGATGATGTCAGCAATGATGGGCAGCAGGGGCAATGGCGCTGCGGCTAAAAAGGGTGCAGCCAATGGGCCACCCACCAATGCAGCCAGCACGATATCGGCAATTAAACTTTTGCGAGGCCGCTGAAGCTGCGGCTTAAGGCCCTGCCAAACGGTCATAGTGGTTCCTTTGCTTAAAACTCAATGCCAGCTTGTGCTCTCACGCCTTGATCACGGAAGGGATGCTTAATCAACGTCATTTCGGTGACGAGGTCGGCTGCGGCAATGAGAGCCGCTGGAGCACCACGCCCGGTCAAAATGACATGAGATTGGCTGTGCTTTTGGGCAAGCCCAGCCAGCACAACGTCTGTCTCTAAATACTGTAGCTTTAAGGCAATATTAATTTCATCGAGCAAAACCAAGTTATAGGCTGGGTCTTGAATGTAGGTAAGGGCGGTTTCCCAGGCTTCTTGCGCTTTAAGGGTATCGCGGGCACGGTCTTGGGTTTCCCAGGTGAAGCCTTCACCCATGGCATGAAAGGCAATTTGGTCAGGCCATTGCCCCAGCACAGCTTTCTCGGCAGGCTCCCAACCACCTTTAATAAATTGCACGATCGCAATCCGATGGCCATGCCCTAGCGATCGCAGTACCATGCCCAAGGCCGCTGTGGTTTTGCCTTTGCCGTTACCCGTGTGGATAATAATCAGTCCTTTTTCCTGCGATCGCACTGCCAGCCGTTCGGCTTGTACATCCTTGCGTCGCTGCATTTTTTGACGATACTGCGCTTCGCTAAGTCCTTCGTACTGCTTAGCATCTAGCGTATTGAGCGAACCAGATTGATCTTCTGCGAAGGTCATAGCCAAACCCTTTTGCATGGAAAACACCTCTTTGCCTAACCATACCTCGGAATGCAGACCCGTTCCGCGACCAATCGTGTTAGGACAGAGTAGAAAAGAATCAAGCTTCATTTGAGGCTCCATCCCATGAAAAATCACGCTTTTTCTAAGCTAGGAATCGTCTTGTCCCTCCTAACCTTGCCAGGACTGGCGATTACCCACATTTCCCAACCCGTGCTTGCCCAAGACTCTGGCGCTTCTCTATCATCCCCTGCCAGCCCCTACAACGATCCAGCCCTCACCAAAGCCCAAAACATTGCCCGTCAAGCTGCCATTAATGCCAATGGCGGACTCTCACAATATCGTCCTGAAGCATCCATGTTTGGCCCCTCCGAGCGATCGCCTCACCAAAAAAACGCCGATGGTAGCATCACCTTTACCTTTAAGGGTGGCCCTCCTGCCAGCTCAACACCGACTCTAGAGTCCAGTATCACTGTGCAACCCAATGGTACCGCTGCCATTAACTACAACGGCCCCATCCGCAGTGCCCTACCAACACCACCTGTAGCCCCTGCCTTTACCCCAACCTCTGACACAGCATCCCCTGCCCCCGCCACCGTCATCGCAGACCCCAATTCGGATGCCTTTCTCACCAAAGCGCAAAACCTAGCGCGTCAAACTGCCATTAACCTCAACGGGGGGCTATCCAAATATCGTCCTGAAACGTCCATGTTTGGCCCCTCAGAACGATCTCCCCACACTCGCAATCCAGACAATAGCCTCACCTTCCAATTTAAAGGCGGCACCCCTGGCTCCACGGAACTAAGCATCGAATCAGTGATCACCGTCAGACCGGATGGCAGCACTGCTGTCAATTACAATGGGCCACCCCGCTAGACCCAAAAAGATAAAAACAACATCAACTTACGCAATGCGCAACTATTTTCCAGTCCGCACTGCCCCTTACCCCTCTCCCTAAGGAGAGGGGAACCGGATTTACCCCCTTCTCCGTAGGGAGAAGGGGTTGGGGATGAGGGTGAATTCAAGTTGCACATCGCATTCAGCGTCCAACAGCGCAAGTATGCGCCACAGAGCAGATCACCTGTTTGGCGAGAGGAACCCACAACTTCTACAGGAAGTTCGGCAATCCGGCTCAAACCCATACGTGAAACCGAACCCAGCCTCCTTCTGCCATTGGATACATTGATAACGTACCGGATGAAGCAAGTCAGAAATTCCAGATAGGAGGTCTTCAGTATGGCACTTGTTCGTTGGGCTCCTCTCACTGAAATTGACACCTTACACCATGAAATGAGCCGTCTATTCGATAGCCTGACCCTTCCCCATCGCAGCATCGATAGGGTTGCGTTTATCCCCGCTGCCGAAGTTGAAGACATGGCAGACGCGATACGCCTGAAACTAGAGCTGCCAGGGCTAGAAGCCAAAGATCTAGATATCCAAGTTTCTGCTAAGGCCGTCACCATTAGTGGCGAACGCAAATCTCAAACCGACAGCGAAGAAAATGGGATGAAGCGGTCTGAGTTTCGCTACGGTCGGTTCCAACGGGTTGTCCCTTTACACACCCGTGTGGTGAGCGATAAAACCCAAGCCGAATATAAGGATGGCATTCTCACCTTAACCTTAACCAAGGCAGAGGAAGAGAAGAACAAAACCTTTAAGGTTGAGCTTGGTTAGTCCCGCTAGGACAGCCGTTTAACCCAGTAGGATAATCTAGCTCTGCACGCTCTGGGCCCAGGGAGTGCAGAGTTTACCCATAGAGTCGTCTTATAAATCTATGGTCTATCTTAGATAAGAGCGATAGGGATTGAGACACAGTTCCATCGACGATGCTTGAAGGACGTTCACTATGCCTGCCACAGACTTTAAAGACTACTATCAAATCCTAGGGGTCGATAAAAAGGCCAGCGACTCGGACATCAAGAAGGCCTTTCGCAAGTTGGCACGCCAATATCACCCTGACCTTCACCCCAATGATCGGGTTGCAGAGGCTAAGTTTAAGGAAGTCAACGAAGCATACGAAGTCCTCTCCGATCCCGATAAGCGGCGCAAGTACGATCAGTTTGGTCAATACTGGCAACACATGGATGGCGGTTTCCCTGGTGGTGGCGCTGGGGGCGTTGATGTAGACTTTGGTCGCTATGGCAGCTTCGATGAGTTTATCAATGAGCTGCTTGGTCGCTTTGGCGGCGGATTTGGCGGCGCTGGCAGTGGATTTGGTGGACGCGGCGGCCCAGGCGCTTATAACTACCGCACCACCTCAGGCAGTCCCACAGGCGGATTTGGGTTTGAGAATTTCACAGGTGGGTTTGGTGGGCCGCAAGGCAGCGTCTCAGCCGATGCAGAAGCTGAAATTACCC
>DATNQK010000321.1:0-3299 GCA_036704065.1 Stenomitos sp. | reverse complement strand
TGGCCATTGACAATGTCTCGAAGAAATGGACGATGCCGATCCGTGATTGGAAAGCAGCCTTAAATCGGTTTGCGATTGAATTTGAGGACAGGTTTCCCGCGTAACTGCTTATCCCATGACACAAAATACTTTACAAACTCCCATATATCTCAGCCAATTGCATAAAAGATGAAAGCGTGGATATGTCACTTGCAAAATATCTCACTCCTGAGCATGCTAATTTGCTCAAAAAAGGGATAGCACAAAATAATGACGTTCTTTTTGCTCATAATGCTACTGTTGGGCCTGTTGCAGTTTTGCGTACTAATGAAAGCAAAGTTATCCTTAGCACTTCTTTAACTTATTATAGGTGCGATCCAAAATTTATTATTCCTGAGTATCTTGCTTTGTTTATGCGCTCTAATGAATTTAAGTCGCAATATGAGGCTGTTATGCGACAATCAACTAGGAATCAGGTACCAATAACTAAGCAGCGTACTTTCTATTTCCTCATTCCACCAATTGAAGAACAGCACGAAATAGCTAATTATCTTAATAATTTATTTTTTGAAACCCAACGTCTCGAAATTATCTATCGCCAAAAACTTGCCGCACTCAACGAACTCAAACAATCGATTCTGCAAAAAGCATTCACGGGACAGTTGACAGTGGACAGTTGACAGTAGAGAGTGGACAGTTGACAATGAACAGCGAAAAATTGGAAATAAAATGACAAATAGATAATTGATTTAGCTGTCAACTGTCAATTATCAACTGTTAACTGCCTCCCCGCTCATGCCTAACCTAACCCAGCCAACCGATTCACTGTTTCAAGAAATCCGTCAACTAATTGATAGTGCAAAACAGCGTGCTGCCGTTGCCATTAATGCAGAAATCACCTTGTTGTATTGGCAAATCGGTAAACGTATCCAAACCGAAATATTGCAAGGGCAAAGAGCAGAATATGGTAAACAAATTATTGTTTCATTGTCTCAGCAGCTAAGTCAAAATTATGGCAGAGGTTGGAGCGAAAAACAATTGCGCCATTGCCTATATTTTGCAGAAACCTTTCCTAACGAGCAAATTGTCTCCACACTGCGGAGACAATTGAGTTGGACGCATATTAAAACCTTGATGTATATAGAAGATCCACTCAAAAGAGAATTTTATATTGAAATTTCCAAAGTGGAACGATGGAGCGTCCGCCAACTGCAAGAACGCATTAACTCAATGCTTTTTGAACGCACTGCCCTATCCCGCAAACCCGAAAAAACCATCCAACATGATTTAGAGCAACTACGCCAAACGCAACAAGTATCACCCGATATTTTACTAAAAGACCCTTATGTTTTAGATTTTCTAGAATTAAGCGATCATTATCTCGAAAAAGATTTAGAAGATGCAATCCTGAGAGAAATTGAGCAATTTTTGCTAGAACTCGGTGTAGGCTTTACCTTTATTGCACGTCAAAAACGCCTGCAAATTGACAACGATGACTTTTATATAGACCTCTTATTTTATAACCGCAAACTCAAACGCCTTGTAGCCATTGACCTCAAACTAGGCAACTTCCAACCTGAATATAAAGGACAAATGGAACTATACCTGCGATGGCTTGCCAAATACGACCAAGAGCCTGACGAACAGCCACCACTAGGAATTATTTTATGTGCAGGCAAAAAGCAAGAGCAAATCGAATTACTAGAACTAGATAAAAGCGGTATTCATGTTGCCGAATACCTTACTGTATTACCACCTAAAGAGTTGTTGCAAGCTAAATTGCAAGAAGCGATTATATCTGCTCGTCGAAGGCAGTTGGGAGTTGATAGTTGATAGTTGATAGTTGAGAGTGGAGAGTTGAGAGTGGAGAGTTGAGAGTGGACGGTTGGTTGAGGGGGAAGGATGTATGTTTAGAGTTTTTGGTTTTGATGGTTAGATTGTGATGACGGATAGCCATCCTTTAAGGAATAAATCTTTTGCTTTTGCTGTTCGAATAGTAAATTTGTATAAGTATTTGTGTTCGAGTAAGCAAGAATATGTATTGTCAAAACAATTACTAAGGTCGGGGACAGCTATCGGTGCTTTGGTTAGGGAAGCTGAACAAGCTGAAAGTAAAGCTGATTTTATTCATAAGCTAGCGATCGCACTTAAGGAAGCTAACGAGACTGAATACTGGATATTATTACTCCGCGAAACCGATTATATTACCTTAAAAGAAAGCGAATCAATCTTAAATGACCTAACACAACTTCTAAAACTACTAACGAGTATTATCAAAACAACCAAACAGAAAAAGCATTTTAGTTGATAGTTGAGAGTTGACAGTTGATGGTTAATGGTTAACAAATTAACCTATAAGTTAATCCGATTTAACCGTCCACTGTCAACTCTCAACTATCAACTGTCACCTATCAACTGTCAACTGAAAAAATGAACGAAGCCGAAACCCGTGCCGAACTCATCGACCCCGCACTAAGAGGCGCAGGATGGGGAGTTGTTGAAGATAGCCGCATCCGTCGTGAAGTGATTGCGCCTGGTCGCTTGATTGGCAATGGGAGACGCGCTACATCGGATATTGCCGATTATGTTCTGGTCTATCGGGGCGAAAAACTTGCTGTTGTCGAAGCCAAAAAACGTGACCTGCCAGCTACCGAAGGGTTAGGGCAAGCCAAAAAGTACGCCGAAAAATTAGAGACTCGATTTGCCTACTCTACCAATGGCATCGGTATCTACCAAGTAGATATGCTCACAGGGGCCGAAGGTTATATCAACCAATATCCCAGCCCAGAGCAACTGTGGTCAGCTACTTTTAGTGAAAATTGTCAATGGCGCGATCGCTTTGCTGCCATCCCCTTTGAAGATAAAAGTGGTACATGGGAAGCTCGCTATTATCAACACAATGCCATTAAGCATGTTTTAGAGGCGATCAGCCAAGGACAAGAAAGAATCTTGCTAACAATGGCAACGGGTACAGGTAAAACCTTCATCGCCTTTCAGTTGGCCTGGAAACTATTTCAAAGCCGTTGGAACCTTAGCCGACAACCTAACCGTCGCCCGCGAATTTTGTTTCTAGCAGATCGCAACATCTTAGCTAACCAAGCCTATAACTCATTCTCCGCCTTCCCTGACGATGCCCTTGTTCGTATCGACCCCGAAGCCATTAAAAAACGGGGACGAGTTCCTAAAAATGGCAGTATCTTTTTTACCATTTTCCAAACATTTATGACCGGACGGGATGACGCTGGCAACCCGACACCCAACTTCAGCGACTACCCCCCCGACTTCTTTGACTTCATCATCATTGATGAATGTCACCGAGG
>DATNQK010000320.1:0-5924 GCA_036704065.1 Stenomitos sp. | reverse complement strand
ATGCTTACTTGCCAAAGTGGAATTACACTGCCAAGCCGCAGAAAGCTTAATTCTGGATGTTATTTAATCCACGATCCTAAGGTGTCATTCCATGTTGCGATGAATTAGCCACAACTGCATTGTGCCGAAGATAGCACTTCCTAACATTCTGGCAACCTTTACATGAGAGGTTCGGCATAAGATAGTAAAGCTCTCATTTGCCACGCTTCAAGGAACGCGCTACATCATGGTTCAGTTGACCCCCAACCCTAGCTATAGCATTACAGTCCAGGTTCGCATTCCCAACTATGCAGGGATGCTAGCTCAGGTGGTACAAGCCATTGGCGAAGCAGGCGGCAACATTGGCCATATCGATGTAGTCGAGCGCGATCGCAAGGAAGTTGTGCGCTCCATTACCATCGATGCAGCCAGCCAAAGCCATGCAGATGACATTGTGCAAGCGCTCAAGGCCAACGCCAATATTGAAGTTGTTAGCGTTCAAGATCGGACCTTTGCGCTACACCAAGGCGGCAAGTTAATTACAACCAGTAAACTGCCCCTCCAAGGCCAAGATGAATTAGCCATGGCCTATACCCCTGGCGTCGGACGCATTTGTATGGCGATCGCCGAGCAACCAGAGCGCGTTTACGAACTCACCATCAAGCAAAATACAGTGGCAGTCGTCACAGATGGCAGCGCAGTCCTGGGGTTAGGCAATATTGGCCCAGAAGCCGCCTTGCCCGTGATGGAAGGCAAAGCACTGCTGTTCCGCGAATTTGGTCAGCTCAATGCCTTTCCGGTCTGTTTAACCACCCAAAACGTGGATGAAATTGTCGAAACCGTGAAGCGAATTGCCCCCGTGTTCGGCGGCATCAACTTAGAAGACATCAGCGCACCACGTTGCTTTGAAGTTGAAGCACGGCTACGGAAGGAACTGAATATTCCGGTTTTCCACGACGACCAACATGGCACCGCCATTGTGGTGCTGGCAGCCCTCACCAATGCCTTGAAATTGGTGCATAAATCCTTAGAGAGCGTTCGTATTATTATCAACGGTGCAGGCGCCGCAGGCGTTGCCATTGGCCGACTGCTGCAAAAAGCAGGCGCAACCACTATTTGGCTGTGCGATCGCCAAGGGATTGTCAGCACGTCCCGCACCGACCTCACCGCCGAAAAACAAGAATTTGCTGTGGATGCCTCCGGTTCCTTAGCCGATGCACTGCAAGGCGCAGATGTGTTTTTAGGCGTGAGTGGCCCAGGTGCCTTAACCCCCGAAATGTTGAAAACCATGGCCACCGACCCGATTGTGTTTGCCATGGCTAACCCCATCCCAGAAATCCAACCCGAACTTGCGAAAGGGTTAGTGGCAGTGATGGCAACAGGCCGCAGCGACTATCCCAACCAAATTAACAACGTGTTGGCATTCCCTGGAATTTTCCGTGGCGCACTTCACTGTCGCGCATCGGAAATTACACCCACCATGTATCTCGAAGCGGCCCATGCGATCGCCGCTCTCGTCAGCCCGCAAGCACTATCACCAGAGTTTATTATTCCCTCTGTATTTGATGAGCGCGTTTCAGTCGCAGTGGCAGCAGCCGTTGAACAAGCCGCTCGTCAAGAAGGCATCGCCCAAGCCTAAAGCTCTGTAGCGGCCTTGCCAATGCAGCCTTCCGAGTCATGAAAAAAGTCTCAAAAACCAAGCAAACAACCCGAGAAAATTAAGTCTCGTGAATTGATAAATCGGGGGCTTGCATTCCCATCTGAAGCTTGTTATACCGGAGATATAGAGTACGAAAGCGCATGCTTTAGATGCTGAGCGTACTCAATATCTTTGAGATTTAACCATGGTAGTGTTCGGCCCTGTGGCGATTCAATCTCCATTGAATCTCCGTTTTTTGTGTGGAGTTTTAGCTGCATCTAGTATTTTGATAGCCAACGGTGTGGTTGCCCAAGAGCCATTCACCAATGCACTGCAAGATATTCATCCCACGGTTACCACTCAAGTGTCTTGGCAAGTGGGTCAGAATCACGCACCTTTGATGGGGGCATCCAACGTCGCAATACCGAGCGTGCCATCCCAGAGTTTTACCCAATCTAGCCAAGACGATCCGCTCAAGAGTAACTATCCGATCCCGTGGACTCTGATTTGGTCGCATCAAACGCAAGCCACCCAAACGGGACGGCCTATTGTGATGCGGTATCGCAGTGCAACGCTCAAGTCACCGGAAGGGCAAATCCAGGCCTATTCAGAGATTCAGGTTTACTGTGCGCCAGAGGCAAGCCAAAGTCATATTTCTAGCGAACTGTTTCTCACCACTCCTCAGGGCCAAGTTCTACAGCGCATCCCTTCGTCCATGCACCTGTCTCAAGGGCTCACCCAAGAAACAGCGCTCCAGAATGTGCAGGGGACAATGTCTATTTTGATTCCGGCAGTTTGGTCGGACAATGGGGAACGGCTCTTAATTCGCCAGTTTGAGGCCATTTTCGGGTCTGATGTTTCTTCCGATTATGCATTGGTCTGGAACCGAGACAGCCAACACACCCGAACCATTGCACCCGCGCCACTCAATTACGACACCGCTATTTTGCTGGGTTGGAGTCAAAATCACCCAGAACAAGTGTTGTTTAAAACAACCACGATGGGCGAGAGCGAAACGGCGCTGGTGGCCGTTGACTCTAAAGGCAATAGTGTCGTTGCAACGGGCGATCGCCCTCAGCAGTCGAAACTATTCAGCCCCTCTCCCACTCAAGCCCGACGCTAAAATTGACTCTTGTTAGGGGTTAAAGTGACCTCTTTGGGTTGACCTTCTGAACCCATTACCTTCGCAGGTTGGTTGTTGGCCTGTAAAACCACCCCGCCTGGATTGCCACTAAAAATCACAATCTCTTGCTTAGCTGTTACGGTTTTCGTAGAGCCTGACTTTAAGGTGCCAATATATACCGATTGGCCATCTGCCGTAATTTCTAAGTAGGAGTTAGCCTTGAGCGACAGTTGTGCCTGTACAGGTGCAAGGGGAGCTTTAGGTTTGGCTGAACTTTGTACTCCCGCAGGGTTGGCATTGGACTTAGCCTTTGACGCCGTTGGTTTGACAACTTTGGCTGCGGGTGTTGTGGGAGTACTGGCCTGCTGAGGTCTAAACAGGAAATACAAAGCGGTAACAGCCGCCAACACCGCTGCCACGTAGATAGCGTATAAATGCCAGGGCCGCAGGGTAGGGGTACTGGTTGGCGAGGTCTTCGCATACGAAAAAGCAGCTTGATCTTGTCCCATGGGAAACGATTCCGATAAGGCCGTACCATCAATGCCGAGCGCTTCTGCAAACCGACGAATAAATCCGCGTACATAAACTGCTTCTGGAAGTTGCTCTGCTTGGCCCTTCTCAATTGCCTCTAGAAAGCGCTGCTGAATTAAGGTCTTATTGGCAACATCCTCCATTGAAAGACCTTTTTGGGTACGAATTTTACGCAACTGCGCTCCAATTTCAGCTAACTTCTGAACTTGTTCTTGATCAAATGTGAGCGGGCTCATACAGGCATTTCCTTCTGTTTTCCGGTGCAATCTTTGATATTGATATTGATAATATGCTGTAAAGTCTCAATTTCTGAAACGGTTAACAATCGATATTCTCCTGCCCTTAGTTGCTGACCGTTACTATCTATGAGGGAAATGGGCCCAATACTTGTCCGGTGCAGGCGCTGGACGGGATGGCCAAGGGCTTTGGCAACCAGACGAATTTGGCGTTTACGTCCTTCTTGCAACACAATTTCTAAACCTGTGGTGTTGCGGTCTGCCCGGAAGGGAACCTGTACCCGTACTTGGCAGGGACGAGTTTGTCGACCTTCTAGCACAATGCCATTGCGCCATTGCTTTAAAGTTTGAACGGTAGGACAACCGCGAACCTCCACTTCATAGGTTTTAGCAACATTATGGGTGGGGTGGGTTAAGGCAAAGGTTAAGTCTCCGTCATTGGTCAGCAATAGGGCACCTGTCGATTGCGCATCTAAGCGACCAACGGGATGTAGACCGCACTGGAGATAGGTCTGCGGCAAAGAATCCACGACAGTTGGGCGACCCCAAGGATCATTGCAAGTCGTGACCACGCCCAAAGGTTTATGCAGCAGAAGATACACAAGATCTGGACGCGAAGGGCCAACCTGCTGTCCATCCACTGCAATACAGTCGAGGGACGGGTCTACCTTTTGGCCTAAAACAGCCACTTGGCCATTGACCGTCACGGCTCCTGCTGTAATCAGCTGTTCAGCCTGACGGCGCGATGCAATGCCCCACTGGGCTAATATCTTTTGCAATCGCTCTGCACTCATAGGGCTCCAGTTGTAAGACGCACCTTATAAAAATTACAGCGGCAAGACAAGCTGTGCTGCCGCATTAAAACATTGGCGTGCAAGACCGCGTACCACCAATGTTGTGGCTAATAAGGTCGAAAAGGCGAGCATGAACATGATGAGCATTTGATAGGATGCCGCATCAAGAGGATTGACACCACTTAACAGTTGACCTGTGATGATGCCAGGTAAAGTGACCACGCCCACAACCATCATGGCATTGAGGGTCGGAATCAATCCGGCACGGATGGCCGCACGGTAGTAGGGTGCAATTGCAGCTTCAGGGGTTGCACCCAAGCACAGGTGCGTTTCAATGTCATAACGGTGCGATTGCAGGGACTGCATTAAGCGTTCTCCGGCGATCGCCGCCCCATTCATCACATTACCCAACACAATTCCTGCCAAGGGAATAAGATATTGCGGGTCAAACCAAACCGCTGGACGAACCACCAAAAGCGTGGTGTAGGCTAAGGTAATTCCAGTACTGGCCACAATTGCACTGCCAATCAGCCAAAGCTCATTGGGAATCTTTTTACCAATCCGATTGCGCGTTTCTAGAGTGGCAACAAGGCTCATGACCGCAATCACAGCGGTCACGGCAGCGGGATGTTTCCAATCAAACACAAACCACAGAAGATACCCCACCATCAACAATTGAACCGTCGTGCGCAGGGTAGCCACAGCAAGGCTCCACTCTAAATTCAACCGCTGCCACGCAGAGAGGGCAACTGCAAGGGCCATCAACCCCACTGCACCAATAAAATCAGTAGGCTGCAACTGGATTAATTGACTCATACCGCCGTGCAAAAAACGTTGCGACTTGCGTAAATCACGCTTGCTCCTTCGATCTTAGTCTTTGAGTGAACCGAATTCCCAGCACCGTCCGAAACTTTAACGCTGCCCCTTGGAACATCTCAGCCTCTCAGGGTACATTAAATCTGGATTTGTAGTCAGTAGGCTACACAGAGATGCCCCAGCCGTCTCACGGCCTAATGTTCTTCTGCTCTAGATTGCTGCTGCGCTTGTTTCCAATCTCGTTTGCTTACATTTGCGTGGCAAAGATTGTAGATAGCTCCCCCGCACCCTTCTTGGGTTGCACTTTCTCCAGTTGCGACCAATATAAGACGCTTCGTTTTAGGAATCCTATTGAGTGAAACCCATCCCCCCTCTCAACCTCAGCCGTCAGTACCAATCGCTGCAACAGGAACTTGAATCGGCTGTGTTATCCGTGCTAGCCTCCACCCAGTATATTGGTGGGCCAAGCGTGGCTCAGTTTGAGCAAAATTTTGCTTCATACATTGGCACACCCTTCTGCATCAGCTGCAATTCTGGAACCGATGCGCTCTACCTTGCATTGCGTGCCTTCAATATTGGGCCTGGAGACGAGGTCATTACCAGCCCGTTCACCTTTATTGCCACCGCTGAAGTGATCAGCATGGTGGGGGCAACGCCTGTTTTTGTCGACATTGAACCCCAAACCTTTAACCTCGATCCAGTACAGGTCGAAAAGGCGATCACAGCCCAGACCAAAGCCATTATCCCGGTGCATTTGTTTGGTCATCCTGCGGATATGACCGCGCTGCTGGCGATCGCCAAAGCCC
>DATNQK010000319.1:0-1623 GCA_036704065.1 Stenomitos sp. | reverse complement strand
AATGCTGGTTGTAAAGCAGCAGCTAACACAGAACTTGGTATCTCGCATCAGGGTGAGTTCATTCACCGCTTGTTCTAAATCACTACTCTTTTTTTCTAAAATTGCCTGGGAATTTTGCAACTCTCCAATGACCGTTTTAAGCAGAGATTCCCGCTTGCGATTCATTGTTTCCAAATTCATCCGCTCAGCTTCGGAGCGCGCCAGCTTTTTTACCAAAATGCGATTCTCTTTGGCAAGTGCTGCAACATCGAGAGTGTTTTCTGGCTCCATAAACCTTACTGGCTTCCTAGGAGTAATGTGACAAAGGTTGTGTTATGGAAAAAGGATGGGCCAGCTATGCGCAAAGGTGAAATTTCTCCATAGGTGTAAAACCCGCAGCTTGGCAACCCTTGAGCCAAATCCAGTTTAATTGTGTCGTACTCTTGAGCTGTTTGTGTACCTAAAATAAGCCGACGCCAAGCACAGGAAAAGAACAAAGCCGCGACAGGTTCTTTTCCAGGATAATCTTGCAGCGCATGTTCAAAGGACGCTTTCGATGCCGCCACAATTCCATCGTGAGAAGCCTCGGTAATCTGGATGATAGAGTTTTGAGGCACATCGGCCGCAACGGTCAAACTACCGCAATCTGGATCATATTTGAGAGCCCCTCGAAGAAAAAATTTCTCTTCGCCAGGTGGAAAAATAGCTAATGGATAGGCCACATCCGGCGCAAATTCATTTAGGTAATAGTGATAAAACTCTAGGGCAGGTTTCGCATCAATTTCATAGATAACGTTTTTTTCAACTTTAGTGACCTGACTGCGTTTGCCAATGGGTTGCCATCCACTGGAAACCCCATAGGAGAAGAGGAGATTTCCGCCCATTAAAAGGACAGGCACCGCATCACTCAGGACTTCACCGTTAAAGAATTGATAGGTTTGCTTCACTCTGGTTTGGTCAGCGGTGGTTCCTCCTAAAATAGGGACTCCACCCAACGCTTGTTTCAATCCATCCAAAATACTAGAGGCGCTGGTTGTAAGGCTCTCAGGGGTTGCAATACATAAACAAGGGCTAATACCAAGCTGGGCTTTGGCACATTCGACGGTTGCCGCTGCGATCGCTTCAGGATCTTGGGATACATGGCGTCCCACAGCCGTTGTCATTTCAACTTCATCCGAGCAGAACAGCATCAAGACGACCGAGTCTTGTTGAAATCCCAACACTGAAGAGACTTCGCCATCTGTCGTGCCACCAATAAGTTGCAGATTGGGAAATTCAGTGTAGATATGCTCTAGGAGCAATGCATGGTCAAAATCGATCGCAGCAAAGAGAACCCCAGCCTTGGGCTGATGTCCGTCTAGGGTCTGTTTACACCCTGCCAACACATCCTGAATTGCTTCGGCAGAGTCTGGATCGTTACTATGACCAACTGCAATTTTTAGCATGGGCGTTTGCACTACTCTATTGAATTTCCATCACCGCAGGAGGCAGCTAATGTCAGCATGCCCTTCTTAGCTGTTCACTTGTACACAGAAAACAGATTTACAGGGCGTTGTTGCAGAAGTAGGTGTCAATGGGGTGTAATGCAATTATTGCCCTGACACCTGAAGTTCAGTCTCAAACAGATGAAACAGCAATACCGAG
>DATNQK010000318.1:0-24212 GCA_036704065.1 Stenomitos sp. | reverse complement strand
GGCGATCGCCAAGCTGCGGCACAGTTAATCGAGGCTGTGCTGGCAGAGTATGGTTTGGGCTGGGAACCAGACGGGGCCGATCAGGATGTGCTGGCGGTGGAAGACTGTTACCTTACTCAAGGTGGCGAATTTTGGATTATTGAACAAGCCGGAACCCTTGTGGGTACAGCCGCTTACTGGCCCACCCATCGAGGACAGCAAGCCGTAGAAATTCGCAAAATGTATTTGCACCCTTGTGCCCGTGGGCAGGGGCTCGGTTATTTTCTGCTGCAACGCCTAGAGCAACGCATCTGGGAATGTGGCTATCGTCAAATTTGGATTGAAACAGCCTCTGTTCTAGCAGAAGCAGTGGCACTCTATGAACGCAACGGCTACCTTCCTGCGACAGGGGTGGAAACCTTACGCTGCGATCGCGTTTATACGAAGCTTCTCACCCCTAGCTCAGACCTCAACCCCGCTTAGGCTGCGGTGGGTAGAACGGCGATACACTCAATTTCAACCTGGACATCTTTGGGTAAGCGAGCCGCCTGCACACAAGCACGGGCAGGCGCGGTGGCCTCGTCAAAGTATGTTGCATAGACCGCATTCATGGCGGCAAAGTCATTCATATCGCTCAAGAAAACGGTGGTTTTAACCACGTCTTGCCAAGTCGCTCCCGCAGCGGTTAACACGGCTGAGAGATTTGTCATCACTTGCTCGGTCTGCCGCGTGACATCTCCTTGCCCCACAATGTTTCCTGTTGCAGGATCGAGGGCAATCTGGCCCGAACAAAATACCATTGTGCCAGTGGCCCGAATCGCCTGATTATAGGGTCCCACCGGAGCCGGAGCTTGCTGGGTACAAATGGGATCGTGAGCCATTTCTAATTGTCCTTTGTGCTGTTCCTCCGTTATTGTGCCGTGGAATGGCTCATTGGTGAAGCTCTCCGTTGGGCATAATCGTACCGCTGAGGTTGGCACCGGATAAAACGGCGTTGCCGAGCTTGGCATTCCGTAGATCGGCTTCTCTGAGGTTTGCGCCGCTGAGATCTGCACCCGATAGATCCGCATTCATCAACATGGCATTTTGGAGATTTGCACCTCGCAAATTACACCCTCGGCAGGCGTTGGTGGTCAACAGTTGCTGCACTGCGCTAGAGGCTTCATTGGTTTCTAAAAGACGTGACAATAGTAACGAGGACTCTGGCCAATAGGTTTTGCCAACGACCAGTGGTAGCGACCCAGTAGGGGGTGTGGGAGGTAGAGAAGCAGCGGCAGGGGGTTGTGGCAGGGGGATGGCTTCAATGACTGGAACTTGGACTGGAACTTGGACTGGAACTTGGATTGGCGCTTGGATTGGCGCTGGGGGTGTGATGATCGGTGATGTTTGGGGTGGCTTAACAGCAGTCTGAACCGTTGCCTGGGGAGTTTCTGGAAGGGTGATATTGGGGTCAGTCGCGACGGGTGCTGTTTTCGGAATCAGGTTAGGGTTTGGCAAAACAGGGGAGGCAGGGTTGGTGCCGCCAAGCATGCCGGGTGCTAACACAGGCAGTGGAGCGGTAGCGGTGGCCTGCATCGGCGGCAGAGTAGGGGTGCTGGTCTCAACAGGCAGCGGTGTGGGAAGGGTGGTCTGTGCGATCGCTACAGGAGAGTATCCCCCTAGCATTGCACTGGAGACTAAAATCAGAGCAACTTGAACACGGTTGTGCATGGTAATTCCCTATGAGTTGGATGATGGTCCCTCAAAGGAGCGAGTTCAGAGGTTAAAGCGGTAAAGTGCGAGTTTGAAGAGAAATTGTACGCGACTGTCTGCAAAAGCAACAGGGGCTGTCCCAATAAACTCACACTGACTTGTACAAAACGCCAGGTATAGATTCCTACCTAAGGGTTCCCCAGTAAGTTATGAACCTGACGCTGCTGAATTCCCGCAGTCTATTGCCATGCCAAGCTGGGGCGAACGTAAGGTCAAAGACGACACGGCTGGCAAGTCAGATGGTGTTGGCCAACCGTGTAAATGTAAGCTAGAAAGTCGTTGGTAAGTTTTTGGGTTTTAGGGTGACGCGATGGTACCTGTGACAGCTCCGCTTGGAAAAGTACATGAGGTGCCACCTCCAGGGTCTACTTCTAGAAGATAGAGGCTGTACAAACCTGAAACATCGAGCTTATAGCCTGTTACGAGACTGCCCTTCCAACTTCCCGATTTGACAACTTTCCCATTTCTAATATCTTTTAGCCGCCATTGTCCGCAGCTTCCGTTAGACCAATTTATGTACACATGCACCACATGATTACTTGCTGCTTGCAGCGAAGGGGTTTGACAATATCCAGATCCCGAAGCCGAACAACTCTGAGAAGCTGCAAAGGCGGGATGAGTAGTCAATGCCAATGCTGTACTAGAAAGAGCAAGGATGCCTAAGTTGGATAGTTTTTTGAGAATCATGTTTCATCTCGTCATATTGACCCTTGGAACAATTAAAAATGCAATTTATCTTAAAAGAGTCTAGATCTAAAATCGAGTTTTTAAATTAATTTTATATATTGATAATTTTTGTTTTAATACGTAATTAAAAAGACTTAAATATTAAACTTTTTATAAAAGCTTAATAATGGAGGAAGAGTAATGAAGCGGGGATGAATTTTTGAGCACATGCAGCATGTTAAATTTCTTCCCCGTTTTGTGTTGCGATTACCTAGTGACTGGGCAAAGAACCCCATGTGATCATTATGGTTGGCTTCAGTAATATAAGATAGGCGTCAATGCTTTTTCCTAGGTGTGCTCCAGCAATCTAAGATAGGCGTCAATGCTTTTTCCTTCTTCATTCCAGGTAGCCCAAAGCTAGCCTCAATAGTGCGGAGCACATTGTAATGATTAATGCGCTCGGTATATTTGCCCGTTTTTACATTAGCTCCATAGAAAATAGTTGGAATTTTATTGCCGGGACTTCTATCGTTTTCGTCCCATGTCACAATTAACAGGCTATTGTTTGCTTTGGCCCACTGCGCGTAAGCATCGATATTCGTCTTTAACCAGGTGTCGGCCCGCTCAATTGTGCCGCTATGCATGTCGTTAAGTTGATTGGGCACAACAACTGCTAAGGAGGGCAAACTGGCATAATTGGCAGAGTCTGGGAAGCTGGTAAACGGCTGGTTCTGAGTTGCAGGGAGAGAGGCAAAGTCTGCCCAAGGGTTGTGCTTGCGGAAGTAGAGTTTGTTAAAGGAACAGCCAGTGTAGCCCACAGATGGCATTGTTTCTGAATAGCCTGTAAACGTAAAGCCAAATCCCTCTAGTAGAGCAGATAAGTTCAGGACACTGGCTGGAAAGTCCGTCGGACAGCCATCAGTGGTGACTCCTTGGGTAGAACCTGTAAAAAATGCGATGTAATTGGGTTGGCTAGGATGGGTGACACCATGAGAGTCCGTAAATAAAGCACCTCCTTTTGCCAAGGAATTGATATAGGGTGCGCTCGCAGAGCCGATGATCTGGGAATAGCTATGGTTTTCTTCAATCACAACAACAATATGGTCGAACCCTGGTACTGTGGTTGCTGCCATAACTACTGGACAAGAAGAAAGCAGAGCGAAACTGCTTGTGAGTGCAAGTTGATTCCAACTGCCTCGCAAGCAACTATAAAATACCTTGCGCATACATGCCTCTTTAATATGTAAGACTGTCTAAGGCTTGCTCGGTTTTTAATAGATTTAAAAGCTTTAGGCGTGATCAACTTTGAACATGTATCAGGGATGTCCAAAATTGATAACTTTAATAGGTTTTGCGACCTGACCCCCATAGAAATTGAGAATATTGTTAACTCAACTCTAGGTCTATCAAAATAGACAATTGTTAACGTTCGATTTATGAATAAATGGTGTGTAGACCGTGCTGAAATCTAGTTGTTTCTAGGTGTTTTGCCGAAAAGGCAACTGATGTGGAACGACTTCTATTGTGTTACTGATCGTAATTTTAACTGTCGATCTAAAACGAATAGTAGCCCCACACCAAGTACAATACTTGCGGCTAGGGCAAGCCAATACAGGTCTGCAATGAAACGAGGTTGATCCATGGCAATGCCGCCTAATGCTGGGCCGATTAGGTACCCAATCGCCCAACATTGAGAGTTTAAAGAGAGATAAATGCCCCTCAAGGAGGTAGGCGCTAAGGCAACAACTAAGGCTGAGGCAATGGGCGTATAGCTGGTCATGGCGATCGCCATAATCCCTAGAGCCAATGCAGCCCAAACCAATCCTCCCTGGGAAACGATGCCACAGGCCCAGACTAGGGCAAAGCCCAAGGCCCAAAAGGCTAGGGATATCGCTAATGCATGAGCGTAGGAATAGGATCTCAAACGACGAGCGATTGGGAGTTGCAGGGCGATCGCCAAACAGAGATGGCCAGCAAACAAGATACTGATGATCAGTTCGTTGTAGCCGTTTCCTTGCTGAGCAAAGTTTTTGAGATAGAGAGGTAGCGTGCTATTGATCTGCGCGAGGTAAGTGGTGATCAGAATATTGACGAGAATGTAAACCACGAAGGGCCGATCTGTGAGGGCAACACGCCATCCACCTAGACCTGTATGTTGTTGAGTGTTTGACTGTAAGGTTTCGGGAATGGCAACGTACAAGATGCCAAAAAACACTAAAAACGATAGCCCATCGGCCGCAAATAACAGTCGGTAAGCATTCGCTAAGGCAATAAGTGCGCCCCCCAGCACCACCCCTAACCCCAAGCCGAGGTTATCGGCTAAACGTGTAATGGCAAACGCTTCGCTGCGCTCCTCCGGCTTGCTGAGATCGGCTACAACCGCTTCTGTGGCCGGCCAATATAGCCCTAGTCCGATGCCCGCTAAGATATTGCCTAAGGTAAGAACGGTGATTTCTTGCGCGAGTGCGAGGCCAAACGCCCCAAGGCTAGAGAAAATCATGGCGATGAGCAGTGTTTTGCGACGTCCCCAGCGGGGGGAATCGACCATCGTACCGCCCCAAAATCGTCCCATCATGCCTGAGATAGAAGCACTCCCGAGGGCCAATCCCACGGCAGTGGCCGAAAGCCCCACCTGATTTACGAAAAAAATAGGCAGGTAAAACAAGGTAAAGCCAGTGCCAACCTGAGAAAGTAGCCTGCCTGCCGCTAAAATTCGCAGCGTAGGGTTCAGGTTGAGTAACCATTGCAGTCCATTCACACGCAATTCTCCTGGGCTAGTTCGTTGTGGCTCCGCTACACTAAGGTCGGTGCAGCATCGGTAGTAAGGAATTGCAGAATGCAATGGTTGTTGGTGACGGATCTCGACAATACGCTCGTGGGCGACGATGCAGCGCTAGAGCGGCTTAATGCACAGCTCATCCAGGCTCGGTCGCTGAGCAATACTTTTTTAGTGTACTCAACGGGGCGATCGCTCACATCCTACCGTCAGCTTTGTACCTCGGTTTCTTTGTTGCCGCCCGACCTACTCGTCACTGCTGTGGGCACAGAAGTGTATGCTGCAAACGAGTCAGAACCGATGGCTAGCTGGGCCGCACAATTGCAACAGGGATGGGATCGTGCCTTAGCGGTGCAGGCTGCAAGGGCATTTTCTGCCCTCACGCCCCAACCGGATACAGAACAGCGACCCTTTAAGGTCAGCTATTTCTTGCGTCCGAGCGATGCCCCAGCCGTAATGGCAGAGTTGGCGGATGCACTGCGTGAGGCAGGTTTAAGCGCTCAGCTAATCTATAGTGGCAGCAAAGATCTTGATATTTTGCCCCAGCAGGCCAATAAAGGTCAGGCGTTGCAGTTTGTGCAAGCGCAGCTTGGTGTGGCAACAGAGCACACCATCGCCGCAGGAGATTCTGGTAACGACATTGCTTTGTTTGGTGCCAATCGCGGCATTATTGTGGGCAATGCTCAGCCAGAGTTGCTGGACTGGCACCGTCAAAATCTGGCACCTCATCGCTATTTAGCCACGGCCCATTATGCGGCAGGTATTCAAGAAGGGTTGGAATATTTTGGTCTACTTCCGGTTGGCTGAACCTTCGAAGGCAGTAATCCGCTGCTATAAAGTTAGCGTCCTAAGAGATTAGGGATTTCGCCGCATCCCCCAGGAATGGTGCCTCTGGTTTTGCTGCCTCCCCATGCGCAGCAGTAGAAGCGCTGTTCCTCCGACAAATGCTGGACTTGACTAAAGTCTGCGTCTTCGACGACGGCACCTGTGTAAGCGCCAGTGCTGTAATTGGGGGGATGGATGCGATCGCGAGGGCTCGCGTGTTGCAATGTGCCATGAAACAGCAGGGCACGATCCAAATTTGCACGTCGTAGGGTTGCCCCCCAAAGAATGGTGCGTGACAAATTAGCACGCGTTAAATCGCAGTTGTTCAGGTTGGCTCCTGACAGATTGGCTTCGCTAAATTCGGTGGAACGCAGATCGTTGTTGGAGAGATCGGTTCCGGCCAACATTGTATTTAAATTGATGACGCGCACGCCATACTCAATGTCCTCCTCATATCCGCCTAACCCGTCAAAAATGGGGCGGCCTAAGCGGCGATCGCGTTTGAGGGGCGTCAGCAGTTTAGCGCTCGACAAGAACCGAATTACCTTAGATTTGCCCTCTGCATCGAGGCCCGTCAAGATCGCAGCGGTGCGACCCTCGGCGATCGCCCGCTCAGGGGGCCAGTCTTCTAATAAACCTTCATCATCCAAAATCAAGTCAGAGATGCCTTGAAAGTAAGCATCAATCGTTTGCTGTTGGGTAATGCGGTTCTGCTGGCTGGTTAAATCCTTAGAAATTACATATTGTCGCCATGCCACATACAGCGCTAAAAATGCCACTAAAATTTGGCCAATCGCGCCAAAAGTCTCGCCAAGGGCGCTGATGGCATCCCAATTGATAGTGCGATTGGTCGGGGCAAGATGAATGCCAACACCGCTGAATTGCAGCAGCCCGATCAGACCAAATAGAGTAATCGCCCCTGCAACGATCATAATTTGCAGCGGACGCGGCACCCATTCGTTGACTGCTGCCCTAAAAAAGGGCCAGAGCACCCGACCCGCTAGGGTAATGGTGACTAAGGCCGCAGGGATGCCAAACCAGGGGCTATGAAACCAGAGAGCTAAGCCCAAAACAACGCTGGCTGCCGCTGCACTGGCTAATGTGGCCCAAGCCTGGGGGCCCAACTGGTTGAGATAGTTGAAAGTCTGGGAACGATAGACCGGGGTCAGGCTTACAGTACGACCATCCATGCCAGACGTTGGCGTCGGACTGTCGTCTGGGTCAGGCGGAGGCGTTGGGATGGAGGTATTCATCCTGCATCTCTATTAAAGGGGCAACCCCTTTATACAGTATGGCGTTTGTCTGCGCACCCTTATAGGTGCCAGAAATGCAATTAAACCTCCGCCAGATTTTGCATAAGCTTAGATTTTTTAGAAAGAGAAGGTGGTGCGCAAAACCCCTTCGATGATGGCATTCCCGTTGCTGTTGTTTGGTTTGGTAATCACAACAACCGCTGGTGTAATGCTGATATTGTCGTTGACTGGGAAACGATAAAACGCCTCAATATTAGTTTGCTCAGGCCCTTTTTGGCCTTGAACCACGAGGGGTTGTCCAACGCCCAGTCCCAGCAAAGAGCCAGGCACAAACAGATCCTTTGCGCCGACCCCACCCATCCAAGTGAGGAAATAATTTGCCTGCTTGGTTGCCACCAAGGTAGGGTCGATGGAATATCCAACCCTGCCAAATAGACCAAAACGGCCAAAGGTTGCTTCGGTGTTTAATCCCACGACATTTTGATGCAGGTCTTCGGTAGAAGAATGGGTGTATTGCAAGCGTACGGTAACGTTATTTTTATCGTCCTTGCCAAAGTTACGACTATATTCCCCTTCTAGAGACGCTTGGTAAGGATCGCCAAATAAGCCACCCCCAAAGGGAGACGCCACAGCATTCGTAGGGTTGGCTGCTACGAAGAGCCCGCGCAAGCTGAAAGGACCTCCACCAATATTCCAATCGAAACCGCCTCCCGCGCCAGGTTCGGTGTTCACAATCAGCGGGTTATTGATGAAAAAACTGGTATTGAAATCAGTAACCTCATCGTTGGCGTAGCTATTGGCATCGATGAAGTCGCTGGGTTCCACAATAGGCCCAAAGGTAAGGGTTAAATTTTTACTGGGCTTAAAACTGTAGCTGAGGTGCTGCAAGCCTACATTTGGCCCCGCTCCGGCATAGTCTACGCCGCTGCCATCTAAGGCGCGTCCTGATTCACCAATTAAGTCGTTGCCGCCATTGCCCGTTTCTAAGGTTGTTTGCAACAGATCGTCGCCGTTGAAACTGGTGTTCAGTGAGAGCCGCACGCGAGCGATCGCCGATGGTCGACTATTGAGAACTTTCCCGCCGATGCGATCACCATACTGAGCCGCAAAAATCGCTTCACCTTGAAGTTTGGTGGTGGTGGAAAACTGTTGAGCTTCTAGGGTGGCAGTGCGGGCTTCGAGGCCATCCACACGGCCTTTAAGGGTTGCCAGTTCAGCCTTAAATTCTTCTTGCAGGGCTTTGACGGTTTCGAGGTCTTCTTTGGTCGCAAAGCGATCGCTAATTTGGTCTAAGCACGCGTTCAGGGCCGCAGCCAATTCATAACGGGTGGCTGCACGGTTGCCTCGAAACGTGCCATCGGGATACCCCGCGATACAGCCATAGCGCTCAACCAACGACTGCAATGCCTGAAAGGCCCAATCTGTGGGTTGCACATCCGAAAGCTGCGAAACGGAGGTGACTTGCCCTAGAGAATTATCGAGTTCTGCCGTGGTAAACCCACTCTCGTTGTTGAGGGGCTGTGCAGCGTCTGAAGGCGATACCAATCCAGCTTGAGCACTGAGACCGACTATCAATAGGCCCACTGTGTTGGACCATAGCAATCTTTTGTTCATTATGAAACTCCTACACCAAGGAACACTCTTATCAATAAAATCGCTGATGCCGCCGAAATGAATTGCACAATTTCAGCCCAGACAACGCTTCTATCGGACTACTTGAGAATCAATTGCAAGTGCTAGTTTAGAATCATTCTCAATAAAATCAAGTGAAGTTTTGTTAAAAGTACCTATGCTTCCCGTTCTCGCCTAGGTCAATAGACTTGCAATTTCTCCTCAAAATCCAATTGGAGTGACGGCTGTAAGCAGCCAAATGTGCAGCTATTTCAAGCTGGGCCGACTCGTTGATTCTTTAAACGATGCGCACGCCCAGCTCACAGGAGGTTGAATTTTAGATCTGCAAGCGTTGAACTATAGCTTGGCAGCGCTCGCCATATTATTGCTGAGTGCTTGTAAAGCGGTTAATAGCTTGGTTTGGTCTGGCTTAGAATTCTTAAGTTCGGCTATTACTGTGTCTAGGTTTTCTTCAATTGAGTTGTAGGTTTGAGAGGACTTGGATTTCACGCCATCTTCAACTGTTTTCCAAGACTCTTCAAACTTATCGAATTCAGTTTTTGCGTCGTTGAATTTTTGGGCTTTAACAGAAGCTTCGGTTTTGGTAGTGATGTCTTTCAATGCCGTAAATCCAGATGCAGCAGCACGCGAACTGGAGGCTTGCATGGCTGGTGAAGATGCTTCTGAAGCAGGTGCTGAGGCTTCTGGTGTAGAGGATTGAGGACTACCACAACTGGTAAGTCCTAGAACTGTAAGAGTGCCAATCAGCAAGAGTTGAGATCGAATCATAAAGAGGATACCTAATTTTCCCAACGCCACCATATCCCTCAGGCGGTAAAGAACTCGGAAAGGCAAATAATGCCTCTCCAAAACGCTGGGTAGGGGTTTAATCGATCTTTTGTTTTGCAGGTGTACTTTAAACTGGCTCGTCTTTGCATCGGTTAGACGTTGCATAGGCAAGAAAATGATGAAGTGGAACATGAAACTTCCTAACAAAAGTGGGTGTAATTCGGTTCAAGCTGCTAGATTTTCTCGAATCACAGGTACTCATGATCTTTGGCGATCGCTGTAGGCTTTTGGAGGCAACCCTACTGTTAGAGTGGCAATGGATAATGCTTGTCGCTAAAGATAGACCCAGCAACTTTTATCTGTTGCAGCGCGTCTAAAAACCTGTAAGACCTAACGTTGCAAGGGTTTGGTTCAACCTTTGCGAGTCACCCTTTTACCTTCAAAACTATGGTCAGTCGATTACGTTGGATATTGATGATTGGCGTGTGCAGCTTAGGGTTGTGGGGAGTGCCCACTGCATTGCTGCAGGCTGAGCCGTTGTCAGGAGAGACCCTTGTCTTAGGTGCATCCAATTCTAGGGGCAATATTGAGGTCAAGGGGTATGCTCGGGGTACGGTGGCGTTGTTCAAAACCTTAGGAGAGCGGGATGTCGCTCGCAAGCGCTGTATGGGGTATGGTTCGCTCACTCCAGACCATGTTGTGGAGGTTCAGCAGACTATTTCCCGCTTAACGTTGCGTGCACGCGTGCGATCGCAAGACTCAACGCTCATTGTGGAGGGGCCAAACAACCGACTGTACTGCGCTGATGATGCACCCGATGGCACAAAGGATCCAGTATTGACCCTCAATAATGTTAAACCTGGTACCTACAAAGTTTGGATAGGTGCCTTTGAGCCAGGTGCAGGTTTCCGCTATAGCCTTACGGTTCAAGCGGAGTAACCATAGCTGTTTCTAGGGCGAAGTATCGCCATAGGACTAGCCTGGGATCTGTGATCGATGGTTTTGCGCTGCATCCAACACCTAAGGTAAAGTGCAGGTGGTTGAAGCAGCACGTTTAGATGCAATGGGTTTACAACGCAAAGCTTTCAAAGGTGTTCTTTGGTCTGCCGCAGAAGGATGGGGTCGCCAAGCAATTTCCTTCTTGGTTTTTGCCCTATTGGCACGGCTATTGAACCCAGATGCATTTGGGTTAGTAGCCCTTGCAGGCGTTTTCCTTGCTTTTTTGCAAATCTTTGTCGATCAAGGATTTCCGACCGCAATCATTCAGCGTTCTACCCTAGAGGAAGCACATCTCAACACAGCCTTTTGGACCAATCTAGGGGTTAGTTCTGTCTTGACTTGCTTTTGTATTGTCATGGCCTCTGATATTGCGCAGGGGTTAAAGCAGCCTGAACTCACGCCTGTCATTCAATGGCTTTCATTAGGTTTACTGCTAACTGCCTTGAGTAGTGTTCAGCAGTCCTTACTCAGACGCAAGTTTCGCTTTAAAGAACTGGCAATCCGCTCTTTGGTCGCCATTATTTTAGGAGGCGGCGTGGGGGTTGGCCTAGCCATAGCAGGTTGGGGAGTATGGAGCTTAGTGGGCAAACAGCTCACCGAAGGGTTGGCGGCTGTTATTGTCCTGTGGTGGTCCAGCGACTGGCGGCCCAAATTTCAATTCTCGCGCCAGCACTTTCAAGAACTCATCTCATTTGGCGGAAATATTGTGGGGGCCAATATATTTGAGTTCTTTAATCGGCAAAGTGATAATTTCCTTATCGGGCTATTTCTGGGATCTGCAGCCTTAGGATATTACTCAGTTGCCTATCGCGTCTTGATCATTCTAACTCAGCTTTTAAGCGTCGTTGTTAATCAAGTCGCCCTCCCCGTTTTTTCAGAACTCCAGCAGGACATCACCAAACTCAGAGGTGTATTTTACGAGGCAACACGCCTCACAAGCTTTATTGCGTTTCCCTGCTTTTTAGGCATGGCAGCGCTATCGCCAGAGCTGGTAGAAATCATTTTTGGCCATCAATGGCTGCCTAGTGCTCCAGTGATGAGCGTCTTAGCACTGATTGGCATTCAACACGCAATCTCTTACCTGTATTCGGATGTCATTCTTGCAATGGGTAAAGCCTCATGGCGGATGTGGCTCAATGGATTCAATGCCATCTCTAATGTTGTGTGTTTTGCCGTGGCCGTAAAGTGGGGAATTGTCGCCGTTGCCTGGTCTTTTGTGATCCAGAGTGGCATCATTGCAACCCCAATGTTTTACTTGGCAACTCAGCGATTAATTCATCTCGATTTTAAAACCTACATCAAGCAGCTCTTAAGCCCATTACTGGCCTGTGGCGTTATGGTCGGTACTATTTTAATCTTTAAACTATTCTTGAAAGACTGGTTGGATGTTTATCCATTGACTTTTGTTTTGATTACGAGTGGTATTCTGTCTTACACGGTTGTATGCTGGTTGCTTGAACCTAAATACTTCAGTAATATCCTGAGAGTTTTGCAATCTCGAGCTTTGCCTAAAACTTAGTTAAAATAAGTTTTACGTTAATTGAATAATTTATGAACTGGCAGTAAATAAAGGGTTGAAAATGAATTGCAGACTCTGTGGAGGGAAAACTAAATTCTTTGCGGTAGCAAAGCTTAGAAAGAAGTACGAAATCTCTTATTTTATTTGTCATGACTGTGAGCTACTTCAGACCGAAGAACCCTATTGGCTAGAAGAGGCTTATGCAGACCCTATCTCAGCAAATTGGGTTGGGTTAGTCTCTCAAAATATTAATTATTCTCATCGTGCTCAGGCCCTGCTTCTAACATATTTTGGTCATCGCAAGAAGTATATTGATTATGGGGGTGGGTATGGCTTATTTGTGCGCTTAATGCGCGATGCAGGGTTTGATTTTTCTCGCTTCGACCCCTTTTGCCCTAACCTGCTTGCACCAGGGTTTGACGCCCCTGCCGAATCGGCGCATGAGTATGCTTTAGCTACAGCATTTGAGGTGTTTGAGCACTTTGTTGAGCCCCTTGCTGAAATTCAGAAAATTCTTAATCTGTCGTCTAGTATTTTGTTTTCTACCAATTTAGTGCCTCAACCAATGCCACAACCTGCGGAATGGGAGTATTACGATTTAGAAAATGGTCAGCATGTCGCGCTCTATTCCTACAAAACGCTTCAAGTGATTGCGGACATGTTTAAGTTAAACCTATATTCAAATGGATATTCTATGCATCTCTTAACGCCTCATGCGATTAACCCCTGGGCATTTAAGATGATATATAATATCAAAGTGGCTATTCTAATGAGCTGGAGCTTGAAAAAAATTCTTAGGGTTAACTCCTTACAGCCTCGTGATTACGCCCAGTCAGCTCTGTTACTTTAAGCGCTTAAATTGGCAGAAGTTATGAGGGTTCTATTTATAAGTTCTAGCCATTACCCAGAAAAATGGTCTAATTATACGAATGGGTCTCTTCGTAGAAAGAAAGTTTTTTTTGATGCGCTCAAGAATGAGTTTGAAATCGACTTACTCTATTATGTACCGCTAGATATTGAAATTGGAGATGTTAAACAACAGTGTGCTGAGCTGGAAATTCGTCAAGAATGGAAGGCGTCGGTTAATTGTTTTTTCTGTCATTATTCTAGCCTGACTCAAAATAAAAAATGGGTTAAGCACTTCTCAGGGATATTTGGCTTTTTTCAGCAATGGAAATATTATCGGGTTGCCGAGCAGCAGCAAATATTGGCGCTAGAGGAGTGCTTGAAGCGTGAGCCGGATCTAATTTTTGCTCAGCGGTTGGAATCGATGGTGCCGTTGCTATTAACGCAGAAGCCGCTGCCGCCTATTTTATTTGACCTGGATGACGTTGAGCATGTTCGGTTTGTGCGTCAGCTTCAGTATTCTCCCTCCTTACTCGAAAAGCTTTTTTTCTTGCATGTTCCTGCGCGTTTTTGGGGCGAGTATCGTGCAATTAAGCGCTCTAGTATGACTTTTGTCTGCTCTCAGAAAGATCAAGATTATTTGTCGAAAACTTGGAAGTTGCCGCGAGTTCATGTTGTTCCCAATTCAATTGAGATTCCTCAAGCGCAGGAGTTGTGTTCTCAACCCAACATTCTTTTTCTCGGTTCCTATGCCCATCCTCCCAATGTATTTGCTGCCGACTTTCTGATTGAAAAAATTTGGCCTCTGATTCAAGCTAGGCTGCCAGCGGCACGGTTGATGATTGCAGGCGAACAACCTGAAAATATTCGGGCTTATGGCAGAGCTTTAACCCACGTGGAATTCTTAGGATTTGTACCTGATTTAGAGGCGTTATACCTCAATACAAGGCTGGTTTGCTGTCCTGTATTTTCAGGTGCAGGCACACGCGTTAAAATCGTTGAGGCTTCTGCCTACGGAAAGCCGATTGTCTCTACTCGAATGGGTGCTGAGGGTCTTGCTGTTGAAGATAGTAAACAGTTGCTTTTACGCGACGATCCAGTTGAATTTGCGCAGGCCTGTATCCAGGTTTTGTTAGATGATACTTTAGCCCTCTCTTTGGGGACGGCTGCTCGTGCTGCTGCGATTCAGTATTACAACAGTGAGGCGATTCAAAAGTGCATTCGACAGCATATCGCACAAGTTTTAGAGAGGCATTGAGCCGTCAGCGTAATGAGAGGCGATGGGATAAGGTTATGGCTTTGATTGAGCAATGCGAATCACTGTAATTATCCCGACCTATGCTCGGTCTCAGGACTTGGCACGGTGTTGTTTGGCGTTGCAAGCACAAGATCGCCTTGCAGATGAAGTACTCGTTGTTGTGCGAGATGTAGATACAGAAACTTGGCAGTTTCTACAAACTTTCGACACAGATGCCATTCATCTGCGATCTGTAACAGTGAGGGTGCCGGGCCAAGTTGCTGCGCTGAATGCGGGGCTTGAAGCGGCACAAGGAGACATCATTGCCATTACTGATGATGATGCTGTGCCCCATCCTGACTGGCTAGCGCGAATTGAAGCCCATTTTGTGAATCAGGACTCGGTGGGTGGTGTAGGTGGTAAGGACTGGCTCTATGAAGGGGACCGTTTAGTAGACGGGAAATTGGAGGTTGTGGGTAAGGTTCAGTGGTTTGGCCGCGTGATCTTTAGCCAACACTTAGGGTATGGTGCTTTTCGCTCAGTAGATGTGCTCAAGGGCGCAAATATGAGCTTTCGGACATCGGCGATCGCAGGTTTGCGCTTCGATACCCGGCTGCGTGGAACGGGTGCCCAAGTTGCCAACGATGCCCAATTTTGTCTAATGCTAAAGCGACGGGGTTGGGTGCTGATTTATGACCCCGCTGTTGCGGTTGATCACTATCCTGGACAACGGTTTGATGTGGATCAACGCCTGAGCTTTAATGCCGTTGCCCAAGCAGATATGGTTCACAATCGCACGTTGATGATCCTAGAGCATCTACCGCCCCTGCGCCGCTGCGTTTTTATGCTTTGGGCTATACTCGTGGGAACCCGTGGGTCGCCAGGAATTGTGCAGTGGCTGCGGTTCTTGCCGAGTGAAGGCTCGCTTGCCACTCAGAAAATTCTGGCTTCCTTAAAAGGCCGATGGCAAGGCTGGCAAACGTGGCAACGCACTAAAACAGCAACCTTTTTATGACAGGGCAAGCCAGTAACACCAACCCCCCATGGCAACCGACAACAGCCCCCGTATGGACGTTGGTGGGACTCTTTGTCGCTACCACAGCAATGTTTTTAGTGGTTGCTGCGAAGCTGCTTGTTATTTTATTTCCCCTGGGTGCCTTTAGCCTTGGCGTTTTTTTGTATCGGCGCTATCCGGCTCACTACGTGAGTTTTACCTGGTGGATGTGGTTTTTAACCCCCTTTGTTAGGCGGCTCATCGATTACCGTTGCGGATACTTTACCCCAGGCACCTACACCGTCACATCTTTGCTGGTCACTGCCATTTCCTTAGAAACCCTGATTCGGTATTTGCCTAGGGTATGGAATCAAGCAGGGTTGCCTTTCATTCTCTGTATTGGCAGTGTCTTGTATGCCTTTGCCGTTCGAATTGTGCGGCAACCCATTCTAGGCCCCCACAGCGAGTTTATTATTCTGCTGCAATGGCTGACGCCTTTGGCCTTCGCGTTTTATTTGTTTATTCACTGGCGTAGATATCCTGCCTATCGCGATGCGGTGCAGCGTACTTTTTTATGGGCCGTGATTCTGATGGGGGTGTATGGTGTCCTTCAGTTTCTGCTGGTTCCGCCTTGGGATCGTCAGTCTATGTTCTGGACTCTGGGGGCTTATGAAGGGTGGATGGGCAAGGCAGAGCCGCTTGAAATTCGGGTGTGGAGTACGATGGATACTCCCTTTACGTTTGCCCTAAATATAATGCCAGGGCTGATATTGCTATTGTTAAGCCGTAGCCCTTGGCGGTTTGTGGCGGCAGGGGTGGGTTATCTCTCCTTTTTGCTGACGCAGCATCGCACGGCTTGGTACTGTTGGGCGATCGCAGTGGTGTTGCTGATTCCTTCCCTGAAAGGGCGTCACCAGTTCCGTATGCTGTTGAGTGGCTTTGTATTGTTGGGGGTTGTTGCGGCGCTGGCCACCCAAGAACCCTTCTCGACTGTAATTCATGAGCGCCTCGGCACCTTTGCCAATCTTGCAGAGGATGGGAGCGGCCAATCTCGTCTGGCGCAATTTCAGTCTGTCCAGGATCTCGCGATGACAGAGGTTGTGGGGTTTGGTTTTCTGTCTCGCAATGCAGATGGTGGCTCGTACCTAGGATTTTCGGGTACCGATATGGGCGGACTACAACTGCTGATTTCCTTGGGATGGCTCGGCACTATTCCCTATATTTTGGGTTTGCTGCTGTTATTTGTGCGATCGTTCCAGATCAGGGCCTTTCCGTCAGATAACTTTGCCATCGCCTGTCGTGTGATTGCGGTGGCCTCCTTCTTGCGGATTGCCACGACTGCCGTCACCTATGGCGACTATGCGATGCCAGTATGGGGCTTCCTGGGGATTGCGATTTCTGCCTATTATTACCATCTGTACGCTTATGACGAGCTGTACGCTCAGGACATCCCTGCCGCATCCTTTGTAGAGAAAGAGACTTAAGCCCTGCATGACGTCCTTAAAGCTCCTGTTTTGGGTGAACGGTTCTGCAACAAGTGCAGCAGGCATTCGGGCGCAACAGTTTGCGCAGCGTTTGCCGTCAGACTGGGACATTGATATTCGCTACCGTCCCGTCCCCAAATGGAAAGGCATTTTTACCTTTCTCCAGTCAGCCGCTCAAATGCGGCCAGATGTCATTTATGTGATGGATGCTGCGTATGCTGGTGTTTTGGCGGCTTATGCAGCCCAGATCCTATGGAGATGTCCTTGGATTGTGGATACGGGCGACCTGATCTATGAGTTGGCAAAGTCAAACGGATCCTATGGGCCTTGGCAACTGCGCTTGGTGCGATGGATTGAGCAGTTGACCACGAATCACGCTGACCATCTTGTGGTGCGAGGCAGCTATCACCAAGCTATGCTTCAGGAGCAAGGCATCCAGAAGGTGACCTTTATTCCCGATGGGGTTGATTTAGCCACTTGCCAACCCCTCGACGTGACCGATCTGAGATCTGAACTGGGTTTGGGCGATACCTTGGTGGTGGGCATGGTTGGCACCATGTCTTGGTCGTCAAAACATCAGATGTGTTATGGCTGGGATATTGTGGAAGCGCTAGGCTTGCTGCGAGAACAACCGATTAAAGCGCTGTTGGTGGGTGATGGTAATGGTCGCGCCCGTTTGGAAGCGCGATCGCAAGCGCTAGGAATTACAGATCGGGTGGTCTTTACAGGGCAAGTTCCCTACGCAGACGTGACTCGTTACGTGAATGCAATGGATATTTGTGTGTCTACCCAATCTAATGATGGGGTAGGAATGGTGCGGACAACAGGCAAACTGCCCTTGTATTTGGCTTGTGGCAAGTATGTTGTAGCAACCGATGTGGGCGAAGCCAAGAAGGTTTTGCCTAATATTGGTTGTCTGTTACCCTACCAAGGGGTACGGGACGATCAGCACCCCACGCGTCTGGCTGCGCATTTGCAAGCACTGGTTGAGCATCCAGAACAGTTGCAGAGTGCCCAACAGGCCAGAGAGACAGCAACACGTCATTTTGATTACAATGTTCTGGCTCAACGGGTAGAGGGGGTTTGCCGATCACTTGTCCCAAGGAGACCGTAAGGAGCCGATGGGAATGCAGGTAGGAACACAGTCACAACATCGGATTCTTTGCGTAGGGAACGAATGGTTTGCCAAACGCCCCAGTGGATTAAATCGCTATATCTATGAACTGACCGCTACCTTGGCTGAGCAAGGAGATGCAATTGAGTTCTGCGGTTTGGCAATGCCGCAGGAGCAGCCTGTTTTTGGCCCTATCCTCACCGATCTGGCTCAGCCTGAGGATTCGCTGCTGCGTCGCTTTTGGACAACTCGTGGTAATTTTCGCCAGCGCACCCTGCAACGGCCTGATGCAATTAACTTACATTTTGCCTTGTCTGCATGGCCGATTTTATCCGAACTGCCTGCCGATATTCCTGTTACCTTTACGTTTCATGGCCCTTGGTGCATGGAAAGTGCGGCGGAGGGGCAAGCACGCTTCGGCATATGGTTAAAACGCAGGATGGAGCAACAGGTCTACAACCGTTGCGATCGCTTTATTGTTCTAAGCAAGGCCTTTGGTAGTATCCTCCATGACCTGTATGGCATTCCCTGGGACAAAATTTTTGTCGTGCCTGGTGGCGTCAATCTAGCAAGATTTCGGCCTACAGTGTCACGACAGGAGGCTCGGGCTCAATTGGGCTGGCCCCTTGAGAAAACTATCTTATTTACCCCTCGACGCTTGGTGCGACGGATGGGGATTGATCAACTGCTGATAGCTCTACAGTCTGTACAATCCGAGGTGCTGGACGTATGGTTGGCGATCGCAGGGAAAGGCCCTATGCGAGAAACCTTTGAGGAGCAAGCACAAGCCTTGGGTCTCAGTCATACCGTCAACTTCCTCGGTTACTTACCCGATGAACAACTCCCACTGGCCTATCAAGCTGCGGATTTAACCGTTGTTCCGAGTCAGACCCTAGAAGGTTTTGGGCTGATTTTGTTAGAGTCTTTGGCTTGTGGAACTCCCGTTTTATCAACACCCGTGGGTGGGATGCCAGAAGTACTTTCGCCCTTTAGCCCTCAGTTGTTAAGTAAATCTGCGACGGCCTCTGCGATCGCCCAACAACTCTCCTTATTACTCTCAGGAACTCTGTCCCTGCCAACGAGAGAGGAATGTCGAGACTATGCAGCTCGGAAGTTTGATTGGCAAAAGGTTGCTCAAGACGTTAAACAGATATTGCTACAGCCTAAGTAAAACTTCTCGCCGCATAGTATTGCTGCTTATCGGGCTACTTGATGGCGCTGCGTTGCGTATTTGATATTTTCGAAGACAATATTCTGTTGTCGATTTTGGTTGTAAGCGCGATAAATACCCAAAGAAATCGTCATGCCAGATGCATCGCTAGGACAACCATTCATTGGTCTTGGAATATATCCCCAGTAGCCTTTCCATGACAAAATTGGTGTATCGTTAACCCAAACTTTTAGAAGCCCCGTTTGACTACTGCCGAGGTAGCTCGGTCTTGCTTGAACGACAAAGCGGTACCATTGACCCAGTTGCAGCGGGTAATCCTGCAATAGGAATTGTTCGCGGGATTGGCAAGCGGGAGTACTCCCTAGCCCAGTTTTATTAATTGTTCTAATGCGCATTCTTTGCACATTAACATCCGGTGCATAGGGCTGAAGTTCAAATGAGAGAGGCGGATGTTGTTCGCCTCCTTGCCAGAATTGGAAAAATAGCAATGAAGGGTTTTGGACATTATTGAAATCTGGCATCAGCTTCATGGAGAAACCTACAAAATAGTTTCCCTGGAAGTTGGGGTCACCTGCAAACCTTGGGGCATTACAGTCATCGGTCAAAATGAGGTTATGCATGGATTTGTCGCTACCCGTGCCATCCCCTGGCATGCCAAAGGTAGAATTAACTCTATAGTCAATTCCATGATCTGCTAGTTTTAGGTTAGGACGGTTGACCTGGGGCAAATTAGGATTGCCTTTTTTGCCATAGGTATAGGTAATGCCTCGGGCCGTAAGCGATAAGTCTGGGTTGATAACGGCGCTTTCGCTGTCAATAATGCGAGGCAAGGGTGGTGAAGGAATACAAGTATTTCGCGCTAGAAGTTGACTGGATTTTCCGCCTGTAGGGCGAATTTTGCGATTCGCTACAGAACGTGTTTTGCTGCTTGGGTACGTTTTACTACTGATTCGGGGCGACTTCTGAGGTGACTTATTGCTGATTTGAGGCAAACGACTATTAGCAAAGGCTTCCGAAGTGGCGAAATGTAAGATTTTGGGATAGACGCCTTCGAATGGAGACCGATCAAAGCCAGGATTGAAAGCTGAATATTGGATTGCTGAAGTTAGCCCATTGACAAGGGGCATAAGAAGTAAAGATAGTGCGGTAGAGCTTGCAAAGAGGGATAGCAATTTTAGATTGATTCGATTTTTAAAGTTAGTCATAATATTTTCTCGATTTTAGCGACAACCGATGATCCAGAACAATAAGTTCTGAACAATAGGTGGAAGATGGTTTGTTGAATTGTATCGATAGGTTTTTCTGGCAAAAAGTTCGCAAAACAAGGTGGCAGCCGATGAAATCTACTGCTCTGCGAACTGGAATCCGACTGGCTTAAAAGGTTGTCAGCTTTAATTCTTCAGCTGTTTAGAGGATGCCCAAATCCAATCGCGATAACACTAAGAATTTAATCTCTCTAAAAGTAATAATAGAAGTAACTCACGATGAGATTTCCGTCGGCAACAAACCTCGAAGTGGTAAGCTATAGCTCTTGATCGCAGCAGTAAACTCGGTGCAGGTGGAACGTCGATACTGGAAGGGAGATCCTGCGAGAGATGAAGGCTCTATGTTCCACAACGCAAGCTTTCTCCTGTGTGCTGATAGAACAATTTATGAAAAGGTGTATGTACTATTTGCGAGATGCGATCGCATCTCGCAGGGAATTACCAACCTTGCGAATTTCTGCTTGCTCTTGTTGCTTGCAGAGGCATGATTCACCTTTGCAAGTGGGGTCTACCGATGAATACCCTTTCCTGAGGAGGCGTTTTATAAAAAGCTTTTATGAAACCTAGAATCAATTGGTTTTCGGGGTCAAGCAGAGGTGGAAGCTTGCTTCAGCACTTGTGATTGCTGGTTCGTTTACTGTGTGGGCGGTCTATTAGGTGGGTTTGGCTGTAATCTTGGCATAATACTAAAAGCCTGATGGCTATTGCCGTCAAGCTTGGTTTTGCAATTTTAAACTGGATGAGAAAAATGGCGCGGCGCTCTATTGCGTTTTAGGTAGAGAAGTCGCAGATTCTATCTTGCATGCTGCTTGCTCGCAGTGTTGCTCATAGAGCTGTTGAATGTAGGGTTCTTGCCAGCTTAAAGGAACTTCTAGTAGCGCTTGTGTTCCTGTAATGCCTTGGCCCATAAAAAGAAGTAACGCTAAGCTATTGAGCACAATGTGGGCGATTCGCCAGCGATGAGTTTTATCTTGATAAATTTCGCGCAAGATGGCGACAGACAGGAGCATTAAAATTGCAGCGGTGATGCCGTAGTAGTAGTGGGAGACATACCACTGGTCAGATTTGCGATAGACCCCATCTTGTGCGCCTAAAATCAATAAACTGATGGCGCTGAGGATTGCAAAAGTGCCGCGCCAGAGTCGTGTTTTGGCCTGGTACAAGAGAAAGGGAGCTGCGATCGCCACTCCAAATAAAATTCCAATTAACCCTACTTTGAAGGGGTCTTGCTGCCAAATCCTGTTCTCGATGATATTGCCGAGTACATCATTCCCTAAGGCCAACAAAACCAATCCAATCACAGAGCCTGCAAGCCAACGACCTATCCCTACATGTTCTTGGCCCACAGTGGCAGGAATACGGCTCTTGTGATCGGATAAGCGTCGCTGACGCACTTGTAGGGCTCGATGTAGGGTGATTCCTAACAGTGGAAACACGATGACGACTGCTGCAATCGGATGCAGAAGTAAAAAAGTGTCTTTTAATGCCATATACAACCTTCTATGAGTCCTTCTGCTCCCATCAGAATCTTGCGCCTCAGGCAAAATTGATGCGTGGTTGGCTCTAATACCGAGTTCTAGCCAAGAAGTAGTGAGATCAGGCGCAAGATTCCAAGGATAAACCTGCTATTTCACTTCATTACTTGCGAATGCTGTGACCTTACCTGGTTTAATGGCGACAACGACGTCATAGGTGGCGCAGTAGGCAAAGGTGACATTGTTCGCCTTGTTGTAGAGATTAACGACCATGCCAGCACCACCAGGCTGCACAGAAATCGGCTCAAGATCGCCAAAGAAAAAGCGACGTAACATGTCGCCGCCGCCAAACATCCCCTTATGTTTGGTAATCATTTCAATTTTTTGTTGAGTCGTTAATCCCGTTGTGTCTTTCATTTCCTGTGCAGTAGCCTGCACAAGGTTGGGATTGATGGCTTTGAGTGGTGCATCCCATACAGTGACCAGTCCCAGTAGCGCGATGCTCGTAAATAAAGTAGTGGCTTTCATTGCGAGTTTCATTTCCATCAGTGGCAACGCTCCCTAGCATCGACGTTGTCGCTGAAGGTCATCTGAACTTAATCTCGGAATGCGCTTAATTTGTTGTGCGAGGTTTCTCAGGTAAAACTCAGACCTTTCTCAGCAAAGGACTTTCTGCTCCGGAGTGCACAGCATTTGCAGGTGTCTCAGTATTCTTTCATCTCATCCTCAGGCTAACTGTAGAACCAGCGGTATACGCTGCAAGGTGGTGTTTCTCCAGGGTGATCGGTGCCTCGCTCAATTTGGTCTAATGCTACCCCCCGCAAACAAACGGCAGGACAAGTTTTTCTTTGGTTGGCAGTGGTGATCTTTGGTGCTTCCAGTGCCGTAACCCGTAAGCTGACGGAGTTGGGTAGCCAAAATATGGTCAATGGGTATAACCCTATCTCGCTGTGTAATGTGTTGTTTGTGGGCAACCTGTGTGCCCTATTGGTTTTGAGCGTGATCCATCGCCGCCAGTTGAGTCGAGCTGCGTTTGGCCATCTATCGCGACGGGAGTGGATGTCTCTGGTGATTGTGGCTATATTGGCCGGAGCGTTGGCCCCGAGCTTGATCTTTGTGGGTTTAGCTCAAACCTCAGTTAACAATGTGGTGCTGGTGGGACGTTTGGAACCGCCATTGACTCTGCTGTTATCCGTCTGGATTTTGCGGGAGCCTGTCAAGCGTTGGGAAGTATTAGGCGCTTCGACAGCATTTGTAGGCGTGGTATTAACCCTGACGTTGCAGATGCCCGCTGTTCCGATGATGACGATGGGAGCTTTCCACATTGGGCGAGGGGAAGTCATGGCTGTGGCAGGTGCTGCAACGCTTGCGGTTGCAACTATTATTAGTCGTGCTCGACTAGGGCGTGTCTCTATAGGGCTGTACAGCTTGGTGCGCACTGCTTTAGGAACCCTGATTTTTTACATCATTGCCTTCGTACTTTATGGAGGCCACCATTTTATGGATGTCTTGTCTCCGTTTTTATGGCAGTGGATGCTGTTGTATGGCGCTGTGATTGTGGTTTTAGGGCAATCGTTGTGGATTTCTGGAATGAGAATTGCTGGTATATCAACGGCCTCTTTGGTTGCTTCATTCACGCCTGTTGCAGGGCTTCTGGCCGCTTTTGTGATTCTTGGTGAGACGCCAACCTATGCCCAAACTGTTGGCGGAGGTGTGATTTTGTTGGGGGTTGGGTTTGGGCAAATTGGGGTACAACGCCGCAGATGGGTAGCCTCCAAAATGAGGGGCAGTCGTATGGGTGCAGTTGAGCAGGTGATAGAACTGCAAATGGGCTTTAAAGGCATGTAAGTGACGGTGCCAACGTACAAATATAGTGGCCTCGCTTAAAGGATTAGAATTATCGACTGTAAGTATTGGTTTTTTCTATCCTGAGCTGAGCTGCAATCCGAGATGGGGCAGAGGGCTTTTCTTTTGGGCCTATTGTGGCTGCGAATTGATAGCGTTTGTCTGAGTACTGGAACTCATGGTGCCTATTGAGCATCTAAGCCTGAGGGAAATTGCCTCAAGCTAGGTGTTTATAGGGCCTTTGGGCTTTCTGTGTATGGGTGGAGAGGGTTTTGTCAACGCAAATATGCATCGAACGTGACCCAATGGTGGTAGAAAAGACTTTAGCAATAGCAGTTGGGATCGAAAAAACATGATTGATGTTGAGCATCTCAGTAAAACTTATGGCTCAACCGCTGCCATTCAAGATGTTACCTTTCGGGCAGAACCGGGAGAAATCTTAGGACTTCTCGGTCCCAATGGGGCGGGCAAGACAACGACAATGCGGATTTTGTCGGGCTATTTACCTGCCAATACTGGAACTGCCAGGGTTGCAGGCTACGAAGTTCACGAGAATCCGATGGCGGTGCGGCAGCGGATTGGATACCTGCCAGAAACGCCGCCCCTCTATCC
>DATNQK010000317.1:0-3447 GCA_036704065.1 Stenomitos sp. | reverse complement strand
CAACTTGCCACCCAGGATTAGGATTGGGGATTGAACTTAATGCGGTTTCGTCTTGCCCTTTGACCTGCCTCATCACTCGCTCTGCATATCCCCCAGTCACCGCAGGATCCAGTTGGCAATCGCTGTTGGTACTGGGTTTTTGCTGCGCGACTTGACGAATCGATTCGGCATCGGCCTGGATTGTGGCGATCGCCCTATTGGCCGTCTTAGCCTTAGCTTGAATTTCTACAGCAGAGATATAGGCTTGAAGCGCTGCACCTAAAAAGCCAGCAGACACTAACATCCCTACCATTACTTCAACGAGGGTTAGCCCTGCAACGTGATGAAACTTTGAAGCAAGAAAAGGCTGACGACTCATAAGAGATTTTACTTAGGCTTATTTAACAATACATGTATTAATATCTATCCATATTTGAGTATTTTAGAGCTTTCTATAAAAAATACAAGTCTAAAAAATTAAATATTTAATCTCAATCACAGCAGTCACGGCTAAAGATCATGGAAACGTTTAGATAAAGAAGATCGCCAAGATAGCTTATTCTGCCTTCTGTTCCAAAAAACCCGATAAAAGGTACATTTTTAACCCAAAGCAAGAGACTTGACCAGATTAGTGGCCTCAGATCAGTGGCACAGATGCCTTCTCTACATTGACATTGGGCATCAGCGAAATTTTTATACCCAGAATGGGTACCCTCTAAGAGGAAAGTTGTATTTAATTATTTATCCGTGCATCCATCTATGTTTTGGTGTCTGTTTATGGGAGCCCAATTAATATCCCTAGACAGCACTAAATCTCTATGAGATTTCCTCTTCAAAAACAACCTCACGCTCAGAATTACTTGCAAACCTATTTCAAGTGCATTTGGTTTCTGCGACGAGGTATAGATGCAACCATTCCTGCGATGCTGCTGTGGGGATTGTGTCTCGTTTCTCGGATTAAATTTTCTGGCCCTTACATTACGCTTGCAGTGCTGAGCATTGCCCTCATGCTGCCGCTTTTAGAAGGGATGAACTTATATAAATGGATAAACCACAAATATTTTCAAAGCGATGTTACCCGTCTTTGGATGGGATGGATCGGCGTTTGCTTGCTGCTGCTATTGGTAGGCGTTTCAACTCAAACCCTCGGGTTATTCGTGCCCCACATGCTAGCGGTTTGGTTTGGCCTGACTCTGATTGTTTTATATCTACATTGCCTGCACCTGCAAGTGCTACTACAGCGGCGGCGAAAGGTTCAAGGGCTAATGTTGCGAAAAGCAGTGATTGCAGGCACGGGGGAACTCAGCCAGCGCCTGGCCCACCAGTTGCTGTGTAGTCCTCAACTGGGGTTGCAGTTTCATGGATTTTTCTCAGAATCTTCCATGCAGAGCATGAATAAACTCTCTATTCAGCCGCTACTGGGCCTATTGGAAGACCTACCAGACTATACTCGCCGTCATCACATTGATGTGGTGTATATCGTGCTATCCCTGGCTCAAGGGGCTGCCATTCGCGATTTAATCGCTCGCCTACAAGACACAACAGCTTGTGTGTACTTTGTCCCTGATTTAACGGCATTGGGCCTGCTGGAGGCACAAATTCACAATCTGCAAGGGATTCCTCTGATTGCTGTTTCTGCATTCCCAAAACCACCGATTTAAGTTCTAGCTCAAAGGTCTAGACCACAACTGCATTCCATACAAAAAGGCTACTCAGATAGCTATTGCAGATGCTTTTCCATCTGCTGCTGGTTCCATAGGGATTGGTAGAGACCAGGTTGAGAAACCAGAGCCTGATGCGTACCTGCTGCAACGATTTGACCGCCATCCATCACTAGAATTTGGTCGGCAGTCGCAGCCGCTGACATTTGATGGGAAATAAAAATGACGGTTTTACGCTGTGTGCCTTGGGTCAGGTTATTCAGGATTTCTGTCGCTGTTTGGTTGTCTACACTTGCCAAGGCATCGTCCAAAATGAGAATGGGCGCATCGGCCATGAGTGCTCTAGCAAGGGCTACCCGCTGCCGCTGACCACCGGACAAAGTAATGCCTCGCTCACCAACAGGGGTTTTGTACACTTGGGGAAAGTTCAGAATTTCACCGTGAACCTGGGCTTGTTTAGCAGCGTATTCGATATCCACCTGATCCGCGTTGGGATCGCTATAGCGAATGTTGTTTTTGAGGGTGGTGCTGAACAAGAAGCTATCTTGAGGCACATAAGCGATCGCCGTTCTGAGATCTCGCAAGCGAATTTGGGTAATGTCTTGCCCATCCAAAAACAACTGGTTGGGTGCAATATCCAGCAAGCGTGGCAGGGCATTGGCAAGGGTTGATTTACCGGACCCCACAGGGCCAACAATGGCAATCATCTGACCTGGCTCAATCTCGAAGGAAAGCTGATCTAGAGCAGGTCGTGTACTACCCGGATAGGTAAAGCTCAGTTGGCGTGCTTGCAAGTGGCCCTTCACTTGAGCGGTAGGCAAAGGCACAGCCTGAGATGCATTGCAGATGGTAGGCTGCACACTCAAAATCGATTCGATCCGGTCAATGCTGACTTCGCCACGCTGATAGGCAGTAATGGTAAACCCTAACAGCGCTGTAGGAAAAATGAGACGCTCGACATACAAAATCAGCGCCACAAAGTCGCCCACACTGATCGATCCACGGGCGATCGCAGGGCCTCCCAGCCACAACAGTACCAGCAAACTCAAGCTGGCCAAGCCTCCCAAAATGGGAAACAGTGTGTTCCGCGTTTTCGACAGCTTCAGGTTCTTATCGAGCAGGGTTTGATTGAGGTGAACAAATTCTTGGCGTTCATTCTCTTCTTGGGCATAGATTTTGATCAGCGCAATGCCGCTCATATCTTCTTGAATCAGGTCGCTCAGTTGCGCAAGGGACTGTTGCACTTCCATTTGCTCAGTCCGTAAGCGCTCACTAAAGGCACGCACCAACAGCATGATGAAGGGATACACCGCAATGGATGCCAAACTAAGACCCCAGTCGATGCCAAACATCACAGGCAAGGTCAAAACATAGGCAAACAAAGTATTGGCAAAACTGAGCAAGGCAAACCCAACCAAGCGGCGAATATTGTCGAGATCGCTGGTTGCTCGACTAATTAAGTCGCCAATGGTTTGAGTAGCAAAGTATGCCGGTTCTAGCCGCAGCAAATGTTCAAAAATGGATTGCTTGAGATCGGCTTCAACCTGACGCCCGACGCCAAATAGGGCGATGCGCGAAACCATACGGATCACCCACATCGCGGAGGCCAATCCCGCAATTAAGGCAACTTGGCCAAACAATTGGGACAAATTGAAAGCAGTTTGCAGCGCATCAATGGCATGGCTGATCAAGATCGGCAAATAGGTGCCTAAACCGTTGACGGCAAACAGAGCCGCAATTCCTAGCCCCACCGTCAAGCGATGGGGATTCAGATAGCCCAGTAATTTACGAAACCGAGAATAACGGG
>DATNQK010000316.1:0-12837 GCA_036704065.1 Stenomitos sp. | reverse complement strand
GAAGGCCTTATCCATTTCATCAATAAATAAAATGGCTGGCGAAATAGACTCAGCGGTTTTTAGGGCACCCCGCAAGTTTGCTTCCGATCTGCCGACTGTGGAGCCGTCGTAAACTCGGCCCATATCCAGCCGCAAGAGGGGTAAGCCCCAGAGCAGAGAGGTTGTCTTAGCAATCAGTGACTTACCGCAGCCAGGAACGCCAAGAATGAGCATCCCTTTGGGTTGGGGTAGCCCGTACTGACGAGCCCGTTCCGTAAAGGCAAAAGAGCGTTGCTTTAACCATCGCTTCAGCTCTTCTAGCCCACCCACCGATTCAATGGTTTCGTCTACATCAATAAACTCAAGAATGCCATTGCGCCGGATGAGTTGCTTTTTCTCGGATAAGATAATTCCAACTTCGGATTCTGTGAGCTTTCCGGCAGTAACTTTTGCTTTTTGATAAACTTTTTCGGCTTCGTCATGGGTTAATCCCAAGGCTGCTTTCAGTAGCTTTTCTCGGATTTCTGGGCTTAACCGAGGCGACATTGCCCCTAGGGTTTGTTGCGTTAGAACTTCATCCAACTCCGCAATGGTAGGGAGGGGAAAATCCAAAACCACAACGTCTTTTTCTAGCTCAATAGGAATGCTTTGTACTGGAGACATCAGTACGATACTTTTTTGGGTGCCCTTAAGACAGGTGATTGCATCTCGTAGCCAGCGTACAACCTCGGGGCTATCCAAGAAGGGATGAAGATCTTTGAAAACAAACAGTGCAGAGTCTTTCTCGCGGATCGCTGCTTGAATCGCCATTTGGGGCGATACCGTACTGTGATGGGCCACGTGTCGGGGCTGACCAAACTCCACAAGTCCGTGGGTCATGGTCCAAATAAACACGCGGCGTGCTGGTTTTTCAGCTTGCGCGATTAGAGAAATTGCATGTTCGGCACGCTCTTCCTCTGGGGTAATCAGATAAATAAGCGGATACTGAGCTTTAATTAGAATCTTAAGTTCTTCTCGCATAGCCTTCACCTCGCGGTAGAGTCGGCAAGCCGCCCGTTACTAATAAGCTTTACGTTGTAAATTCAGCCGTAACTTAGAGACTGACTTCGATTTTTGCCGACGTCTAAGGTGAGGAGGTCTCGCTAGACGCTAGCTGGAACTAGAGCTTCTGCTGAGGTGACCTGAAGGTTCTCGTCGCCGATTAGGGCAGTCTGACGCTTCAAGGTGACTAGCTCGCTCGAGCGCAAAATAACAGAGGATGCACATTCAGGGCAGTTATAAACTCGGTGAGCATTGCCTGCTACAGAGGCTTCGCATTCTTCCACTACTTCCGGGTGGTGTAGGTAGAAAGCAAGAGCACGTTCTGCGATCGCAGACATGGCTTCCGTTTCGACAGCGGCCTTAATTTTAAGCTCTCGATGAAGCTCAGGCGGCAAATATAGCGTAACTTTCTGTTTATCTTGCATAGGGTTTACACGTTTTCCCGGGTGTGTTTCTACACCATAACGAGTGAGACAAGAGCTGTCAAGACGGCATGCCAGCATGACGTCAAAAACTTTACATTGCTTAATTTTATTGAGGCTTTATTGAGGGCTAGGTCAGGTCGGAATTGGGTTTGGGCTGTGTAAACTCGGATCACAAGTAATGTCTAACCCACGTGCAACCCAAGCAAGGCGAGTTACAACCAGGGGCAATTCATGTTTGGTCTGCCCAATTGCCTCAGGCTGATGTCTGGGGGCAAATCTATGACCAAGGGCAAGAGATTCTGAGTCCGGATGAAAGGCAGCGGGCGGAGCGATCACTAGATGCTCACGGGGGGAGTGCGGTTGAACCGATTCGATTTGTTGCAACGCGGGTGTTGTTGCGCCGATTGTTAGGGCAATACCTAAACTGTTCCCCTGCGCAATTGAGTTTTACGTACTCAGAGCACGGGAAGCCTGCCCTTGCAGGGTTTGAGGATGACAAACTTTTGCAGTTCAATGTTTCTCACTCGGCAGAACGGATGGTTTGTGCCATTAGTGCTCAGATTCCAGTTGGGGTTGATGTGGAAGTAACAAACCCCGCTGCCAACTATGAGGCCATTGCCCGTCGTATCTGCTGTCCCGATGAATGGATAGTTTTGAGTGCTTTAGACCCTGTTCAACGACGAGAAGTGTTTTTGAAGATCTGGACTCGCAAAGAAGCGGTGATCAAGCTGAATGGCGATCGCCTCTTTGCGGGATTGCGCCGTTACCCAGTTCCTGTCCAATTGCAGTGCCAGGGTGAGTGGCTAGAAATGCCCAATCAGCAGATATGGTTGCAGGATTTGAATCTTTGGGAAGATACAGCAGCGGCGATCGCCCTTTCCGGCCAACCCACGACAATTACCCATGCCCATTGGCAGTGGTAGCAACGATCAAAAAAATACTCGCTAAGGCCAAGCTTTAGCGAGTATTTTAAATTTAAACTGAGCCAACCTTACTAGGGCGCGAGAGCGTTGCCCCGCAGTAAGCTACCAATGGTTTTAGCTGTAATTTTAAGCTGTACCAACGGATTGGCAGGAACCACTGTTTTGTAGAGGTAACTATCAAATGTAAGACGCTGGACATCCAGGTCTGAGCACATTTCTACAAAAGCCTCGCGGGTTGCATCAGAACGGTAAAAGACCCGTTGTAGCAGATCCAATACCAAGTACGTAATGCCGTACTCTTTGTCCCATTTTTTGATGTAGGCTTTCAGATCGTTTTCGGTGGGAATTTTGGCACCGTTTTCTGAGCGTTCCACAATGGTTTCAGCACACATGCGGGCCGACTTGGCAGCAAAGTAAATGCCTTCACCAGACGATTTGGTAACCGTACCCGCAGCATCGCCCACCAAGGCTACGCGACCAACGACCCGACGGGGACGTGGATGTTCGGGAATAGGATGTGCCTCGACTTTAATGATTTCTCCGCCTTGGAGCCGATGAGCCGCACGGGCACGAATGCCAGCTTGCAGCTTTTTAATGTCAGCCTTATGCACCTGCATGGTGCCTGTGCCTACGGCGACGTGGTCGTACTTCGGGAACACCCAAGCGTAAAAGTCTGTAGAGACGTCGTCACCCACGTACATCTCGGCTAACTCTTCGTAGTAAGCCATCTGTGCTTCGGGCAGACGGATGCGCTCTTGGAATGCGATCGCATAGTTATAGTCACCTGCGTCAATTTCCTTAGCAATCCGCGAATTGGCACCATCGGCACCAATGACCACATCCACTTCTAGAGTCTTTAGCTCGCCCTCTGCACTGCCGCCTGAAAAGTCAGCATAGTGCAGTACATAAGGAGCAGAGGTGCTTCGAGGAGTCTCAAGCTTATTGACAATGCCATTGATTAAATGCGCACCTAGCTTGACCGCGCGATCACGCATAAAGCCATCTAGGACTTCGCGCCGGCACATACCAATGTACTCATTATCCTTAAGCGTTCCGCCAATATCGACTTCAACATTGGAAGGCGAAATCATCTTCATTTTGCGCACGCGGCGATCAATGATCTCCGGCGGCAAATCGAACTCATCGACCATACATAGAGGAATCGCGCCACCACATGGTTTCGCATTATCCAGCTTACGTTCGAATAGATAGGTTTCAATCCCAGCTTTTGCAAGCGTTTCAGCCGCAGAGGAACCAGCTGGCCCTGCCCCGACCACAGCAACCCGTAATGCCAAGCGACCCTCCAATTCTCTAACTCTAGTTAGCTACGAGGTGAATCGTAACACGGCATCTTTGAGAGAAAACCATGTATGTTGCTTTAAGCCGATAAGTTGCAACACAGTGTAACCTTGTTGCAACACAAATTTACACTTGCCCTGTTTTGCGTGAAAATCGTAAGAGATTTAACAGTTCTCCCAGGATGGGATTCGATACTTTAAAAGGGCAAGATGGTTGCCAAGACGCGTTAAAATAAGCGTCAGTTTAGATGACCCTATCCACTTGGTCAAAGCGTTTTTACACTCATCGCAGCTTGCGATGCTGTTCTAGCTTGCAGTGCTTGTATCGTTTACGACAGTACTTTGTACAGCAAAATTTAAGATAGGTTAGCTTCGGAGAGATTTAATCGCAATGTTCAATCCCAGTGCATCTGGTTCTGCCAATTCCCAAACAGGAAGCCGACTCTATCGCTATGAAGTTGTAGGGCTGAGTCGCAGTCTCAATGGTTCCAAAGTTCCAGTGCGTTTAAGCGGTAGCAATTTTTTCACAATTCCTTATGATCGGATGTCTCAGTTTATGCGGCAAATTGCCCAAGCTGGGGGGAAAATTGTGAACATTTTTCCGGTGACGGCAGACGGTCAGCCTGTAGTTGCTGCTAGCGTCTCGGGAACGGGTGCGTCAGGTGCAACACCGAAAGCAGCGAAACACGAAGCAGATATTCCCGTTAACCTGTATCGCCCTAATAGCCCCTTCGTCGGCAAATGCTTATCTAACGAGGAGTTAGTGCGCGAAGGTGGAGAAGGCACCGTAAGACACTTAACCTTTGACCTAGAAGGTGGAGATCTTCGCTATCTAGAAGGCCAAAGTATTGGCATTATCCCTGAGGGGACAGACGATAAAGGCAAGCCCCACAAGCTCAGACTCTACTCTATTGCCTCAACACGACACGGGGATCACCTCAACGATAAAACAGTGTCTTTGTGTGTTCGCAAGCTGGAATATAAGCACCCTGAAACCGGAGAGAAAGTGGAAGGGGTTTGTTCTAGCTACCTGTGCGGTATGGAGCCAGGTGCCTCGGTGAAGATTACTGGGCCGGTTGGTAAGGAAATGTTGCTGCCCAGTGACCCGAACGCCAACATTATCATGATGGCTACGGGTACAGGTATTGCCCCCTTCAGAGCGTTCCTGTGGCGGATGTTTAAGGAGCGGGATCTGAACCCAGAGTATCAATTTAACGGTCTGGCTTGGCTGTTCTTTGGCGTAGCTTATACGGCCAACGTGCTTTACAAGGATGAGCTAGACGCTTTGCAACAGCAATTCCCAGATAACCTGAAGGTGACCTGTGCCATCAGCCGAGAGCAGCAGAATGCCCAAGGCGGTAAGATGTACATCCAGCACCGTATTCAAGAGAATGCCGATAAACTTTGGGAGTTGGTGCAAAAAGACAACACTCACGTTTATATTTGCGGACTCAAGGGTATGGAAGGCGGCATTGATGAAGGTATGGCCTCCGCTGCAAGTAAAAATGGTGTCAACTGGTCTGACTACCAACGCGATCTCAAGAAAGCAGGCCGTTGGCATGTTGAAACTTACTAGTTTGAGTTCTGCTATTAAACTTTGATAGCAGATTGCTCAAACTTGCTAGTTTATATGGGAGCTTCTAATCGAAGCTCCCTTTATTATTGAGGCTGTGATGGGGGTGGCTGCTATGGCCGATGCGGCTCAGGTTGTCATTGTGGGGGCAGGCCCGACAGGGTTGACCCTTGCCCTGTTACTGGTGCAGCGAGGCATCTCGGTTAAGCTCATTGAAGCCTCTCGGAACTTCCGCCGCAGCTTTCGCGGAGAAGGGTTAATGCCGAATGGTCTAGATGCCCTAGAGCAGATGGACTTATTGTCCACTGTTCAACAAATCCCCCATCAGACCTTAGATGCTTGGACTTTTTTAATCAACGATCAGGTGTTGTTTCGAGCGGATGAGCCCTTTGAGAAAGGGGGTAGAGCAACGCAATTGGTTTCTCAGCCTGCTCTGTTAGAGCAATTGATCATTCAGGCGCAAGCTTACCCTCACTTTGAATGGATTCAAGGTGTTGCCGTACAAGATCTGCTGTGGCGATCTGATCGAGTATGTGGTGTGCAACTTGCCAATACTCGCCATATTGAGGCCGATCTGGTGATTGGTGCCGATGGTCGTCGATCTGTCGTCAGGCAAAAGGCCAATTTGCCGTTTCAAGCGTTTGATGCACCCTTTAATTTGTTGTGGTTTCAGTTGGCCGATCATCCTCGCTTTGCGCAAGAGAATATCTTTTATTCAATTCTCAAAGACGAGCATGCATTTGGCTTATTTCGTAGTTCAGAAGGACATCTCCAGATTGGCTGGACTTTGCGAGATCCAACGGCAGACTGGAAAAACAAGCGTTGGGATCAAGAACTGATAGCTGCTTCGCCCCCTTGGTTTGCAGAGCATTTGCGAAGCCAGGTTGCCACGCTTGAGCCGCCAGTGTTGCTTTCTGTGAAGGTTGGTCGTTGTGCCAGCTGGCATCAGCCGGGGGTTTTGCTGTTAGGGGATGCTGCTCACCCAATGTCTCCCCTTCGGGCCCAAGGGATTAACATGGCCCTGCGTGATGTGATTGTGGCGGCCAATCACTTGGTTCCTGTACTGCGCCAGAATGGATCGTTGGCAGAGGTGGACGCTGTTCTACCTCAGATTCAGGCCGAGCGAGAGCCAGAAATTAGGCGATCGCAGCGTCTGCAACACCATGAAGCGATGCTTGCCCATCGGTTGAGTCACAGTGGGATGCTTCGCTACGCGTTGGGTCGACTTTCTCCGATGTTGGCAGCTCCCATTCGACAATCTTGGCTAAGACGGCAACGTGCTTTACGTGCAGGATCCGCCTTGGTGCGCCTAATTGTGTAACGGTGTATCTGAGCATAAATTAAGGAAAACCTAACCGACCTGCCAAGGACTGCTATCAGAAACGATATGATTTGGGGTAATTCTTTGTCATCTTGCGCATCCGCACAATATCTTGGCCGTGATTTTCCCAAGTCTTAATATTCCGGTCTACTTGGCCACTGAAGCAGTGCTAGGAGATGTAAAACTCGACATTGCCATTGTGGCGGTGCTGATTTTCCTGTCTGCGCTATTTTCTGGTTCCGAAACGGCCATTACCGCACTCGACAATCTCAAATTGCGGGCGTTGATGAAAGACGAAGGAGATCCTCAAGGACTGTTTCGGCTGGTTTTGGAAAAGCGTGCCCGATTTATTACAACCCTCCTAATCGGCAATACGCTCGTAAACAACGCCACTGCTATCTTGACCAGCAATCTTTTTGTGGTCTGGTTGGGAGGCGCAGGGGTTGGGATTGCCACCGCCGTCTCTACAATTTTGCTCCTTCTCTTTGGCGAAATTACGCCAAAATCATGGGCCATTAACCATGCCATGCCCGTGTTTCGGGTAGCAGTGCGCCCTATCTATTGGTTATCCATCGCGTTAGCCCCTGCTATTTTTGCATTTGAGGCTGTTGTTCAGGTGCTCTTGAAACTATTACAAGGCAACCTTGTGCAATCAGGCGAGTCGCTTCAGGACTTAGAGCTGATGATCGAGGTGCTGGGGGGTAAAGGGCAACTGGATCTTCAGAAGCGGCAAATTTTGAACAAGGCCCTTGCCCTAGATACGCTGACTGCGCGGCAGGTGGTGAAACCTCGGACCGAAATGTGTACAATTTCCCACGAGGCAACGATTCAAGAAGTGATTGATGTTTGCCTAGACAGTGGGTACTCACGCATCCCCGTGCAAGGCGACTCTAAGGACGAAATTGTGGGTGTTACTCACCTTAAGCGGGCGGTACAGTATCTCAAAACGCGAGGTAACGAGTCTGTGACTGCGGCAATGGATGCTCCGGTTTATATTCCCGAAACCAAGCGAGTTGCCGACTTGTTGAAGGAAATGCTGCAACAACGGTTACATCTAGCCATTGTGGTGGATGAGTACGGGGGGACGGTGGGCCTGGTTACTCTAGAGGATGTGATTGAAGAGTTGGTGGGTGAAATTTATGATGAGAGCGATTTGCCCCACCACCCGAAGCGACGGGTCAGCGGGACGCCGCAGCGATCGCCTAACTCGTAAATGATTCGGGATAACCCCTGTGAAACTGCTGATTCTAAGCAATGGTCATGGCGAAGATGAAGTTGCCGTGCGTGTATTGCGCCAATTACAAACCCACTGTCCCGACTGGGACTTGCAGGCCTTACCGCTTGTAGGAGAAGGCAAAGTCTACGAGAAAGCAGGCATTGCTCGGTATGGCCCTGTACAGGCGGCGCTGCCTTCTGGGGGGTTTATTTATATGAGTCAGCGTGAATTGCTCCGTGACTTGAATGCGGGTCTTTTGGAGTTGACCTGGCATCAGTTGCAGGATGTACGGCACTGGGCCAAGACAGGCGGCGCAATTTTGGCAGTGGGGGATATTGTCCCGTTACTGTTTGCTTGGTGGAGTGGCATTCCTTTCGCCTTTATCGGCACAGCCAAGTCCGAATACTATCTGCGTCAAGATGACGCTGCCTTGACCACTTCTCATCGTTGGCCTTGGCAAGGGTGGCTGGATTGTGTGTACCTGCCCTGGGAGCGCTGGCTGATGAGCCGTTCTCGGTGTGTCGGGGTTTTTCCCCGCGATCGCTTGACCTGTCGGTTTTTGCAGCAGTGGCCGATTCCAGTGTTTGATTTCGGTAATCCGATGATGGATGACCTCGAACCTAAGGGAATTTTTACTTCTGATTGCCTACCCGTCCATCAAAGTGCTGTTCTCCTTTTACCGGGTTCTCGCATACCGGAAGTTTATCGGAATTGGCATCTCTGTTTATCGGGCATAGGGCCGCTGGCACTGCGAGATGAGCCAATGCTGTTTATTGCTGCGATCGCCGCTCTGGTCGATTTTGAACCCTTACAACAGCAAGCGACTACATTAGGGTGGACGGTGCAGCCTCAAGGCTTAGAATTAGCGGTTCCCCACTGTTGGTTGACGTTACAGGGTAGCCATTTACTCTTAGTCAAAGAAGCCTTTAGTGATGCGTTGCACTGGAGCAAGATGGCGATCGCCACCACAGGCACAGCAACAGAACAATGTGTGGGCTTAGGTAAACCTGTGGTGACTATTGCAGGTGATGGCCCTCAATTTACCTGGGCCTTCGCAGAGGCACAATCACGATTGTTAGGCCCATCGGTGCAACTGCAAACACAGATAGATGCGATCGCCCCTACCGTCCTAGACCTTATACATCGCTCATGCCAGACCGATTTGTATCAAAATAACGGCCAACAGAGAATGGGAACTCAAGGAGCATCATTGCGGATTGCCCAGCAATTGAAAAGACAATTTCAAGCCCCCATTGACTAACGAACGATTCAGTTAAAGGCAACGGTTCGTCACTTTATATCATCTTGCTGTCAATCTATCTATACCCATAGCAGACTTAGGCCAAATAAAGCTTATTTGGTATTGCTTATTAAATTGTCTGCTTTTAGACCGACCGTTTTTATGAATGGCGTCTATTCATTAACACCTATAGCAGCAAGCCCGCACAAATTGTATCCTCTCAGTCTAGACCTACTGCTCTGTATGAATTTTGTGCATTTTTACAGAGGAGATGGAACTGAGATTTTCTACCCTTTTCGCAGAAGTCCTTATTTTCTAATATTGTCAAAAGCGACAACAAAAGTACTCAGTCTTTAGACATATCAGAATAGGCTGGCTTATTAAAATAAGCTGATGGAAACTTTAACCGTATGTGAAATGTCGTAAATATAGATAGACTTTGATGTCTGACCCAACTTCGGAGAATCATGTAGTATGCCTATCTTGAGGGTTCGTGCTTCGCTACCTCTTCTTTTGTTCCTAGGTGCATCCGCTACTAGTGTTGCGCTTCCCCTATACTCTTCACCTCCAGTGGTGGCTCAGGCTAATGCATCGTTTTCAGATGTAAGTAGCGATTACTGGGCCCGACCATTCATTGAAAGACTGGCGAAACAAGATATTATTGCGGGCTTTCCTGACGGTACCTTTAAGCCAGACCAAGCCGTCACTCGTGCACAATTTGCTGCCATTGTTCGCAAGGCATTCGATAAATCTGCGGTGCGTAACAACCGTGATTTTAGTGATATTCCAGCTAAGTATTGGGCCATTTCTGCAATTGCTAAGGCTTATACCACAGGCTTTTTATCGGGGTACCCAGATGGGACGTTTCGGCCAGAGCAGCAGATTCCTAAGGTTCAGGCTCTGATTTCACTCTCTAGCGGGTTACAGCTTGATCCGCCGAACAACTTAGAAAAATCGCTTTCTATCTATCGAGATGCCAGCGATATCCCAGATTACGCCCGCAAAGGGATGGGTGCTGCAACGCAAAATACCTTGGTTGTAAACTACCCGAACCGTACTTTTTTGAACCCCACTGATACTGCTACTCGAGCAGATATTGCAGCTTTTGTTTACCAAGCGCTGGTCAATCAAAAGAAACTTCCTGCTTTGCCTTCTGGCTCCAAAGCTGTGGCTTATATTGTGAACTATGCCAATAACGGCAATGGGGACGGCTCTGACGATAACAATAATGGTGGCGGTGGGGGCCAGCAGGGCAACCGTTTAGTTTCCCAAGGAACATTATTGCCAGTCAAATTTCCTGGTGGCAATAACGTGAAGTTGATCATTGCACCTGGTGAAACCGTCGAGACTAGCCTAGAAACTTCTCAAGTCATTCGTGGGCCTCGTGGGGGTGTTTTGATTCCAGTCGGCAGTAGAATTCAGGGCAGTTTTCAGCCTATTAATTTGAATAATACTCAACTGAGAGGGACGCAATACTTTGCGCGTTCAATTTCAATTAATGGCCAGAATTATGTAATGAATGCAACCTCAGATCCATTTATTCCTACTGCACAACAGGCACTTTCGCCAGGATTATTGCAAGGTGGTTTTGCAACCTCCGCTGCGCAGATCCTCTTGGGTGGATTGTTTGGCGGAGGAGCGAATTTAAGCGGTATTTTAGGTGGTGTGCTGGGAACGGGTAATGGCGCTACGCCTCAACCTTTTCCTGATAATCAGAATAGGAATGTCATTGTTGTTGACACCTCTAATTTAATTTTGAAAGTTCAAAATGATTTTAAGGTGGCGCTCAAACTGGGACGTACATTACAGTAACTCTGCCAGAGCCTTGAGGAGAGAATCAATCTCCCTCTCGTTCTAACTTAAAGCTCCAAGTCTTTTGCTGAATTGGTAAGACTTGGAGCTTTTCTTTGCACTAAGCATTATTGCATTGCGCTTTGACCAGAGCCCTTCAAGAACCTAAAGGTCTGATCAGGATAGAGATAATCCTAATACTCCAGGACTTTTCTGGATCGGTACAGTGTCCAGGACATCGAGCTGAGCACAGTATTGCAAGTCTTCATAGAGATTGAGGCCTAGCAATCGCTGACCATGACTGGCATGTTTGAACAGCGAAACAAGGTCATCTTGGAACATGCGGTATAAGGCAACGGCTGCTACAGCTTCATCATTGCCAGCTACTTCATCTAGGGCTTTAGTGCAGGCTTCAGTTACGGCTGCAACAATTGCACCTGCACAGCCTGTATCTTCTAAGGAAAAACTTCCTTCCCAACCAGAGCCAACAATCCAAACGGTTTTTGGACGATGGGTGAGTAGATATTGTACGATGGCACGCCGATTCAGAAAGGCTGCGGCTAATACCGCCGGAGCAGACTGAATACAGGTTAGGGCGCGTGTACCATTGGTGGTACTCATGAAGATGCGTGCTTGATTCACGCGCTCAGGGGTGCAATCTAACGGTGAATTGCCTAAATCAAATCCGTCTACCTTGCGACCGCCCCGTTCTCCAATCCGAATCCTGTGTTGCGAGGGCCACTGCTCGCTGGTGGCGACTAGGGTGTCTAGATCACTGAAAACTTGTACTGCTTCGGCACCTGCTGCTAAGGCTGTGGTGATGGTTGAGGTGGCGCGCAATACGTCAACTGCGATCGCACAATCGGGAATAGCGTTAGTAGGAACAAGCTCAGGGGTGTGATAAACGAAAAGTTTCATGAGGGATTAAAAAGTACAGCAGCCGACGATAAGCACACACCCAAATTGTTAGAGGGTTGAACGCATGGTATACCTAAGCATAGCCTGACATCCGTTCTAACCTACTGCCTTCTTGCCTTAACGTGCTGCTTAGCGATAACAAATGCAGAAGCTCAGCTTTATGATTCGAAGCTCAAGGGTATTCGATGCAATGTCGCAATGGGGCACACAACCGCATACCCTTGAGTTTGACTAAATAACTGAACTACTTCGGCATCGAACCGCCAAAGGAACCCATCATAGAGCTAAGTCCTTTAAAGGACTTACTGTTCTTCATGAGATAGAGCAATTGTTGAAGGTCAACCGTTAAAGTGGGCGTAGGGTAGGACTGTAATAAGCTAAGGGTACCCAATCCTTCTTTGGAGGAGGCTGCAATCAGGAGGGCACCGCGCAGGGCTACAACTTCCTGTTTGCCTGGGAGGACGGTAGCGGAAGCCACCTCAGTCAGCAATCCATCAGCCGCAGGGGTCTTTAGAAGCTTATCGACTTGTACGACGCCAAACGGAAACTTCATGTTGAGGGTTTTAGTTAGAGCGTCGCGATCCTTGTCCTTTATCATGTCCAGAAATGACGATAACTCAGGCGATGCATTTTTGGTGTTTGCATAATCCACTAGATCGGCAACAGGCAAAGAACGGTAAAAAGGCCCGTATTTGAGGGTAATCTTTTCGGCACTCCACCCTGCTTGAGGCAGAGCCATTGCGCCAATTCCCCAAAGCGTTAAGCCAGAAGCCATGCTAATCAGCACGTTACGGAAAGTATGCAGCTTAGTCATAAGTTTTGATGTCAATCTGTTGTGGATAAAGGTTCATGATCGAGTTCGCGACCAGGAAAAGGCACACCTGAGGCAGGGCTTGTCCTGTCTATGGAAGACGAGCGCTATCAATCAATGCAGCACTACTTTAGACACGATGCTTCGATCCATGCGGATGTTCCTAACAACAATTGGAACTGAGAACCGAAATTTCCCTCAAGTATGCAGGAAGCTCGCAATCCGGTCAACTGCTAGGGTTAGCGTTGCTGGGTCTTGAACCAAGGCAAAGCGGACATAGCCTTCTCCATTGCGACCGAAC
>DATNQK010000315.1:0-4078 GCA_036704065.1 Stenomitos sp. | reverse complement strand
ACAACCCCGCGATTATAGTAAGCCAAGGCATCAGAGCTAAGTTGAATGGATGCCGTATAGTCAGCAAGGGCAGCCTGGGGATTGCTAAGGGCGGATTGGGTTAGCCCACGGCCTAAATAAGCAGTGGCCAGGTTTTTATCCCATTGCACCGCTTGCGTAAAATCGGCCAGTGCGCCTGGGTAGTCTTGCTGTACATAGCGAATACTGCCGCGCAGTGAGTAGGCTCCTGCAAATTGAGGGTTAAGTTGCAATGCCCGTGTACAGGACATTAGTGCAGCCCTTAAATCGCCATTGGTATATTGCTGTAGGGCGGCAATAAAGTATTCTCCACTTCCAGAGCGCTCTATGTTGGGTGCGCTCGTCTGGGGCAATGAAGACACCGAAGTGCTAGCGGAAGTTACGTTGTGTGCGCTTTGCAGTTTAAGTTTTGGCGATCGCCCGCGTTCGAGTCTCGGCTTCCCTGCCAACGCGACGGTTTGCGTTTGGGAAGTGCTAGCATTGGTCGCCAACAAAAATGTGTTGATGGGGATACCTAGGTTAAACCCTGTTTTCATAAAGACTCGGGCGTTGAGTTTCTCTAGGGTTTGAGATTGCCCGTCTGCGGCTCCGTGAATGCCCACGAGCTGAGCCTCTTGATTAAAAACAGGACCGCCGCTCATGCCGGGTAGCGTCTTGTTGGTATAAACAAGCGCATACCCACCTTCTTGTGGTTGGGATGCATAGGCCGTCAGTTGACCTTCGGTAAAGTTATAGGTTAAGGCATTAATGGTTGAGCCTTGGCCCGGAAATCCAGTGACATATAGGGGCAACCCTTCCTGAAGCGTATTAGAATTGCCCAGCTCTGCCACACGTTGGGGCTCAGGGCTCGAAAACTTAAACAATGCTAAGTCGAGTCCAGGTAGCTTGCGAATGCTTTGAGCCTCTACTGGGTAACGCTTGCCAGAGGCAGTTACAACGTTAAAGCTGCCTTGCATATCTACCACGTGCCGAGCCGTGAGGACGGTGTAGCTTGCGCCATCTTGCCGGATTAGCACGCCAGAGCCTGTATCCGATCCTTGAATCAGTACCGTAACGCTCTTGGCAATTTGGGCAATTTCAGTCGTATTTTTTGCGGCTAGCGAGGGTAGCGGAAACAGCAACGGTGCCGTTGCGATAGCGCTGCCAACCCAAACAAAGAAGACCTGATACGTCAGTTTCATGACTCGCGATCAAATTGATTCTGGCCAATTGTATGACCGAAATCGGATTTTAGTTGTGATCTGAGTCCTACGGGTTGCTGAGAGGGTTAGAACTAACTCGTAAGTTCGCTGGTACTGTTGCCGAATCGGTAGCCTTTGCCATAGATGGTATGAATCAGCGGTTGCCCTTTATCTTCTACTTTGCGGCGCAGAAGTCGGATATGAGCAGCGAGGACGTTGCTCGTGGGTTTTTCGTCAGTGGGCCATACCTGTTCGAACAGTTGCTCGTGGGTGAGAAGTTGTTGGGGATGACGCATTAACACCGCCAGGAGCTGGCTTTCTTTGTCTGACAAACTAATTAGGCGTCCATTGCGATACGCAAGTTGATTGTCAAGATCCAGTTCAATGCCTTCAGCTTGCAGGCGCAGTGTATTCAATTCAGGCTGATTATCGCTGGCCTTGGCCCCCAACAGTTCACCCCGGCGCAGTAATGCGCGCACTCTCGCAAGTAGTTCGCGCAGCTCGAAGGGTTTTACTAAATAGTCGTCTGCACCCGCATCTAGGCCCTGAACGCGTTCGTCTAGGGTGTCTTTAGCAGTAAGAAACAGAATAGGCGTTGCATCTCCTTGCGATCGCAGCCAGCGACACACTTCTAAACCCGACTGTTTGGGTAGCATCCAGTCTAAAATCAACAGGTCATAAGTTGCCTGGGGAAGTTGCCTTTGCCGTAAATATTGCAGGGCTGTTTCACCATCATGGGCTACCTCTACCGTGTACCCCTCACGCTTCAAAGCACGGCTTAAAGGGTCGGTAAGCGCCACTTCATCGTCTACTAAAAGAATTGCCATACCTTGATTATCGGTCTGTTACCCGCGTGTCGGGCCTAAAATAATCCTACGACACACGCTTGGGTTAAAACAGCGTGTGTTGCGGTGTTGTAGATCTTTTCATTTTTGACCTATGTCCGCCCCCATCAGCTTTATTTTCAAACTATTGATGCTATCCACCCTTGTGTCTGTGGCCATCAAAACCCTTGGGCCTCGTCTTCCTATCCCTGCAACTTCTCCCGTAGCGCTGATTTTGGTTCTGCTGCCTACCTTGATCATGGCGATCGCCCTAGGGGTTCAATATCAGATGCAGCATCGATAAATCGGCGATCTCCACAACTGGGTCTACTGGATTTGCCCCTTGCGGTAACTCAGTCTGCTCATGGTTGAGCCAAACCCCTTGCAGACCTGCTGCACTTGCTCCTTGGTAGTCTTCTGTCCAACTATCGCCGACGTGCCAAGCATCTTCGGCCCGACACTGATGCTTGGCCAAGGCCGCTTCAAAAATAAACCCCTCGGGTTTTGAGACCCCCACCTCCGTAGAGAGGGTAATGGATGTAAACCATTCTTCTAGTTCCAAGGCTTTAAGGACTGCGTAAAGGCGGCTATCGAAGTTGGAAATGATGCCTAAGGTCAGTCCCATTGCCTTAAGGCTAGCCAAGAGCTTAGACACGTCTGGATACACTTGCCAAGGTTTTGCAGTTGCAAAGTGTACAAATAAAGGCTCAAAAAAGCTATTAAACTCGGCTGCATCCACATAGAAGCCTGCTTCCTCGAAGCTGCGACGAGTCACATCGCACCACCATTTGTATTCCCATTGACTTAAAGATTGGGAGGAATGGTTCTGCCCAAGAGGAGAGGTATTACGAAATATTTTTATGAATGCTTGATTCAGAATCTGTGGATTAACATCCCATCCAGCTCGCTGCGCAAATTGGCTGTAAATTTCGCCAACCGTACCGCGAACACCAAACAGCGTACCAACAGCATCAAAAAAAATAATTTTGGGTACCTTAATCATAAATTCAGGACTAGAAGAGAGGCTTGATTGTGGCTGTGTTGTTCTAAGGTTCTCATCAGGAAAGGGTTGTGTCCCATCATTCCTTCAATGGCTTGTCAAAAAAATCGACCTAAAAAGGGTTAAAAATATGTTAACTTTTTAGAAGATTCTCTTGGTTAAGAATCAAAACCTATCTAAATCGCATCACTACCTTAGAACATGTCAGTTGCGTTTCAGGTTTAATCTATGTCTCAATGCCCTAAGTGTCGCAAAAAATTGCACCGAGTCCATCGTAAACCTATCGAGCGTATTATCAGCTACCTCATTCCGGTTCATCGCTTTATTTGCTACAACCATGCTTGTCGGTGGCAGGGCTTACGCTTAGCGTCTTACAAATCCCATCCTCTTGTTGTGGCTTACCGTAAGCAACGCGAATCCTCTTCTACGGGAACCTGAAGAGAGTCCATACACCTGGTGTATGCATGTTGTTCGCAAATTCGCTTGGGACGCGCAGGCTTTGCTAAAGAGGGTCGAGCAGGGCTTGCGCTGCGGCGATGTTGCGTTGGATAGAAGCTGCAGATGCATAAAGCGCTTGACGTTCCTCGGGCAGTAGGTCGAGTTCTAAAATCCTGCTGACTCCTGTGCGATCTAAACAAGCGGGAACACCGATAAATAAATCTCTTAGGCCGTATTCACCTTGGAGGCAAACGGCGGCTGGCAAAATTCGTGCTCGGTTGTACAATAACGACTCGACCATGGAGCATGCAGACGAGGCAGGTGCAAAGTAGGCACTTCCTGCTTGCATCAGACTGACAATTTCTGCGCCTCCGTTGCGGGTTCGTTCTACTAGTCGTTCAATGGTTGCGGTGTCCATTAGGTCTGTGATGGGAATGCCGCTCACGGTGGAGTAGCGCGGTAGCGGCACCATTAAGTCGCCGTGGCCTCCCAACACCATTGCATTCACATCCATAATCGAAACTTGCAGTTCTAGTGCGATAAAGGTGCCAAACCGAGCAGCATCTAGAACGCCAGCCATACCAACCACACGCTGGCGCGGCAATCCGCTGGCTTGC
>DATNQK010000314.1:0-3628 GCA_036704065.1 Stenomitos sp. | reverse complement strand
GAAGAACTGATAGAGAGAACCGATCGCCGTTCCTGCTTTGGCAGCAATCATGTGAGTCGTTGCCGCTTCATAGCCCACCTCATCAAACACCGCAGCCGCTGCATCTAGGATCTTCTCAACTTTTTGTTTGCCCCGTTGCTGTTTTGGCTGACGCCGCAAATTAACAGATGGAGGGCTTGACGAACGTGAATGTTCTGTCATATTTTGAATTCACACGCTAAAACATGACGGATTGTTCACAATTCTACCAGTGGAGGACGCGATGCAAACAATGCTCCCTGGTGCGCCTTGGCTGTTGGCGCACAAGTCGATGCTGAAGGTCAATCAGCCCCGCAAGGTATCACTGTATGGCAATGACTACGTGATGTGGAAAGATGGATCTGGGGCAGTCTATGCCTTGCCAAATGCCTGTCCTCACATGGGAGCAATGCTCTCTGAAGGCTGGTGTGAAATGCAGAAAGATGGTGCAAGCGCTGTTGTTTGTCCATTTCATGCATTGCCATTTGATGCCACAGGCTGTACAGTTCTACCCGGTTCTGGCAAGAAAACATTGTCATTATTGAACCCACTGGAGCTGATTACTCAGGGTGAATTCATTTGGTCCTATGGTGGGCACGAACCCAAGGTTCCTATCCCCACAGTAATGAACGAAATTGCAGAGAAATACGATTTTATAGGACATACGGGCGATCGCAGTGTTGAAACGGATCTGCTAACCATGCTGCTGAATATGCATGACTATAACCATCAGAATGGCACCCATCGCGATCTATTTCGCATTACCGATGTTCACTTCCATCAGTTTATTGACGATGGCCTGAATTCTCATGCATTTTATGACATGCCTACTGCACCTTACACCTTGGCAGAGAAGCTGAGAAAGCCGGATTTATTTCTACTACCTACCGCAATCAAGGCACATCTAGAAAACCATTTTCCATCTTTGATCATCTTTCATGGTGAGATGCCGCTAGGAAAGGCAGCACAGTGTCATTTCTTTGTTCCGGAATCCGAAAACTTAACTCGGACTTACATTTTGCTTTTTGGGCAAGCGAAACATCCAGCCTTTAGAGTATTGGGTAAAACTTATCTCAAATTTGGTAAGGTCGTGATTGATCAAGATGCTGATATCTTGGGTAAGATTTATTCCAACACCCCACAGAAAATTAAGCTAAATAACGAAGTTGGGATGGACTGGGTACGCCGCAACTTTGACAGTTTTCCGAATGTTGTTGAACCGAATCTTTCTAGGTAAACCTCATTTGATTTATTGACTGCGCTCCAAGTGATTCTCTCCCCAATTACAAAGTACTTTCAGGACAGGTTTGAGCGTCAGTCCATACTCTGTAAATAAATATTCTACTTTAGGTGGCACTTCTGTATAGACATTGCGGTTGACAATGCCATCTTTCTCTAACTCTCGTAATTGCTGAATGAGCATTTTTTCAGTTATTTCTGGCATTAGTCGTTTGAGTTCACTAAATCGTCTTTTCTCATCTTTGAGATGCCAAAGAATCAATATCTTCCATTTTCCACCTAACACTTTTAAGGTGGTTTGGACAAATACAGTACCTTGAGTGGGTTCATGAGTCATCTAACTACTTTCCCATTCCTTGAGGAGGCTTACAAAAAAGTAAGTACTTCCGAAAAAGTTAGTAGGAGTATACCCTGGTCATGGTCGTTGATTATTGGTCTTGTTTGCTTGGAGTGGCAAATGACAAATCTTATGAGGATACAAAACGATGCAGGTTCAAGGTGCGATCGCATTAGTGACGGGTGCAAACGGTGGGATTGGGCAATACTATATTCAAGGCTTACAAGTGGCTGGAGCCACTCGCATTTATGCAGGGGCACGCAATCTCAATAGTTTGAAGGACATTGCAGCAACCGATCCTGCTCGTATTATTCCTATTCCCCTTGACATTACTGATGAAGCGTCGGTCAAGGCAGCAGTTGAGGCTTACTCAGATGTGAATCTCCTCATCAACAACGCTGGTGTGGGATTTAATCAACGATTGGTTGCAGAGATTGATTTTGCTAAGGTGCGATCAGAGATTGAGGTTAATTACCTCGGTATGATACGGATATGCTTGGCATTTGCGCCAGTCCTCAAAGCCAATAGCGGTGGAGCAATCGTCAATATGCTCACCATTCTGGCAAAAGTAAATTTTCCGCTGAATGCGTCCTACTGTGCCTCTAAAGCGGCGGCTCTATTAGCAACACAAGCCATTCGAGCAGAGCTTACCTCACAAAAAACACTGGTAGTTGGGGTGATGCCTGGAACAGTAGACACGAAGATGAGCAAGGACTTTCCACCTCCCAAAGTTGCTCCTGAAGCGGTGGTACGGGCAGCACTTCAAGCAGTGATTGATGAGGTTGAAGATGTCTATCCTGGCGAACAAGCACAGGAAATGCAAGCCCAGTTACTGCAAGACCCTAAAGCGGTTGAAAAATGGATGGCAGGAATTTTAGCAAGCTAATCCGTCTATGCCTCTCAAAACAAACTCTCTTCTTGTCAAAGCAACGCTGCTTTTGAGCAGTAGTCTCACCGTCATGGCAGGCGCAACAATCGCCCCTTCTCTGCCTGCCATGCGCGATTATTTTGCAGCAATACCCAATGCTGACTATTGGGTACGCCTTGTGCTGACGGTTCCTGCCCTGTTTATTGCAATTAGTGCGCCTTTTGTGGGTACAGTGATCGATAGTTTTGGACGGAAACCCTTGTTGGCGTTTGCCGTGATGTTGTACGGGATTGCAGGTACGTCAGGGGCTGTATTAAACGACATCGGTATGATCCTAGTCGGTCGAGTTCTGCTCGGCTTGAGTGTAGCAGGCATTATGACCACAGCAACTGCCCTCATTGCCGATTATTATACCGGAGCTACCCGAGCCCAGTTTCTCGGCTTTCAAGCAGGATTTATGGGCTTAGGGGGTGTGTTATTTCTGTCCCTAGGTGGTTTTCTGGCAGATGTGAATTGGCGAATGCCATTCGTGATCTATCTTTTGGCATTATTCATCTTGCCGTTCGTGGTGCTGGTCTTACCCGAACCCAACCGCACTGAAGCGACTCAAAGGTTGGAAGCCGACGCAACTGAGACTTTTCCCTGGCATATTGCAGGCTTGACGTATCTCGCCGCCTTGCTATCGCAGATTGTGTTTTATCTCATTCCGGTACAATTGCCGTTTTATCTAAAACAACTGGTGAGTGCAACTGCATCGCAAAGTGGGTTAGCGATCGCCCTCGCAACATTATTCAGTGCAGCCAGTGCCATCGCTTACAAGCAAATCAAGGCACGATTGTCATTTATGGGCATCTATGCGAGTGCATTTCTAGCGATTGCAGTTGGCTATCTTGTCATCAGTGTTTCACCCACTTACACAATGGTTTTGGTAGGATTAGCAACCGCTGGAGCAGGACTGGGTTTACTGATGCCCAATATGAATGTTTGCTTAACCTCAGTAACGCCAGGAACTCTTAGAGGACGAGTGTTGGGTGGATTAACGACGGCATTTTTCCTGGGGCAATTCGTTTCACCCATTCTCAGCCAACCTTTGAGTAATGTTGTTGGGTTAGATATGACTTATCGCTTGGCAGGTGGGTTGATGGCTGCAATGGGAGTATTCGCCC
>DATNQK010000313.1:0-3675 GCA_036704065.1 Stenomitos sp. | reverse complement strand
CTGCGATCGCCTTAGCCAACAGTGTTTTTCCGGTTCCAGGAGGGCCAACCAGTAACACACCCTTGGGAATGCGAGCGCCTACTGCAGTAAAGCGTTCGGGCTTCTTCAGGAAGGTTACGACTTCCTGAAGTTCTTCTTTTGCTTCTTCAATCCCTGCCACATCGTCAAACTTAACGCCTGTTTTGGCATCCATTTGGAATCGGGCTTTCGATTTGCCGAAGTTCATCGCTTGTCCAGGCCCACCTGGAACGTTGCTAGAGCGTCGGAATAAGAAGAACAGCCCTGTAATTAAGAAGACTGGGAAAATGAGGTTGCCAATTAAGCCCAGCAGCGCACCATTGTTCCGTGCCGGATGCACATCTAAGTCGATGTTTAGGTCGCGTAGCTTAGAGATAAACTGAGGCGTCGAACCCGGTAAATCAACCCGTGCCCGTTGAACGCGTGTGCCGAGACCTGGAATTTCCATATCCGCGTTGGTTTCGACAATGGCAACGCGACCGCCATCAAATAAATCTACTTTTTGAATGCGGCCTGCATCTAAGTACTCTAGAAACCGACCATAGTTCATGCGAGTATTGGCGGTGTTGCGGACGCTACTGTCGGTTGAAGGCATGGCTGCAAAGAACCCTTGCCAAATAAAAAAGCCGACAATTAGGACGGGGAGCGTCCATAGCAATGCCATTTTCCAAGAAAATTTTTTCATAAGTTCGCTGAACCCTTTGATGACGATGCTTCTAAAGCCTTTATTAAAGGACGGGCTGAATCGACCCTCTACGCGACAGCGTTAATGCTCTATTCCAGGCTATACGGAATGGCGATTTGAAAAGGTGCCTGCTAAAACAGGATCCACAAGACTCTAATGAGATGGGTCTGGATTTTAAAGGTAAAGATTCTTAACTAAATTTAACGTAATTCTCAGGAAGAGGGCAAGACCTTTAGATTTAATGCACACTTCTAAGCCCTATAGGCGAGCATAGCGCCACTCGCACCAGGTTTACCGTCCATTGCTGCGCTGTGTTTGGGGGAACGCAGAGGCTTTAGCTGGCGCGAGTGTATTTTAAGGTTGCGCTTGAGGTATAGGGATGACTCTGTCAAGCTCGCAGGTTTCTATGCAGAGGGTGGGCTGAGGGCCAAGCTTTGTTGCAAGCGTGCCGTATCCCAACCCCGTTGATGCAGCAGTAGCCAGCTTTCAATGAGATCGGGGCCGTGGACTTGGCCAGTTAGCCCTGCCCGCAGCGATCGCATCACGAGACCTTTTTTCACATTCTGCTGTTTGACGGTTTGGTTGATCAGGGATTTGGCCGTTTCTGCACTAAAGTCTGTGGCTTCACCCAGGGCAGTGGCGATCGCCTCTAGCACTGCCGTTGCGCCAGGTTGTTGCAACTGGGCCGTGGCCTCTTCGTCGGGCTGCACCGTTGGCGTGTAGAACCCTTGGGCTTGATCGACTGCATCTTTGAGTCGTGTCAAGCTGGGGCCTAACAGTGTCGTGAGTTGCTCTAGCCAAGGGCGATCAATCCCAGATTCGGTATCGTATCCAGCCTCTTGCCAAACTGCAATCAGCCGATCCGTGAGTTCAGGAATGGGCATGGCGTGCAGGTACTGGCTATTGATCCAGTCCAGTTTGTCCCAGTCAAACTTGGCCCCTGCCTTGGTAACCCGCTGCATTTCAAACTGCTGAGCCGCCTCGTCTAAGGAAAAGAGTTCCTGGGTGGAGTCGGGTGGTGACCAGCCCAAAAGGGTCATATAGTTCACCAACGCGGGTGCAATAAAGCCCATCTGTTGAAAATCCGAAATGGAGGTGACGCCATCGCGCTTCGACAACTTTTGTCCCGTTTGGTTCAAAATTAACGGTGTGTGGCCGAATTCTGGAACCTTTGCGCCGAGGGCTTCGTACAGCAAAATTTGCTTGGGTGTGTTGCCGATGTGGTCTTCACCACGAATGATGTGGGTCATTTCCATGTCGATGTCATCTACAACCACCACAAGGTTATAGAGGGGTTGTCCCATTTCTTGGCTGGAGGCCGCACGGGCAATCACCATGTCGCCGCCCAGGTCTTTGCCGTGCCACACCACTTGGCCCCGCACCATATCTTGCCAAGAAATAACGCGATCATCCTCAATTTTGAAGCGAATCACGGGCTTACGACCTTCAGCCTCAAATGCGGCCTTTTGTTCATCACTGAGGTTGCGGTGGCGGTTATCGTAGCGAGGGGCTTCGCCTTTGGCCTTTTGCGCTTCTCGCATCGCATCAAGCTCTTCTGGGGTGCAGTAGCAGTGGTAAGCCAACCCTTGATCTAAAAGGCGCTGTACGGCTTGACGATACAAGTCCATCCGCTCGGACTGAAAAAATGGCCCTTCATCCCAAGTTAGGCCAAGCCAAGTCAGACCGTCCAGAATGTTCTGGGTGTATTCGGGGCGTGATCGCTCTAAGTCGGTATCTTCCACCCGTAAATAAAACTGCCCCCGATGGTGACGTGCAAATAGCCAATTAAACACGGCTGTACGTGCAGTACCAATATGGAGATTGCCCGTAGGACTGGGCGCAATTCGAACTCGAACCGTCACAAAATTTTCCTAAAACTCGATTATCCGTTCTTTGACTCTATCGCAAAGGCAGGCGTCTGCACGGGCGCAGAGGATAATCAAAATTAAACTGTTAGAGAACGGGACTGACGGGGCTCGAACCCGCAACTTCCGCCGTGACAGGGCGGTGCTCTAACCAATTGAACTACAGTCCCTTATGTCGAGCGATCTCTATTGTGCAGATCAATATCGCGTTTGTCAAACAATTTATTGCAGACCGAGTAACGGGGTTGCGATATATGACATTTAAGTCTTATATAGCTTTACAGTTGTAGAATGATTTTAAGGCTTAACGCGGCCTTCGTTTCAACAATGCAATTGGCTTTCTCATGGCTCTGTAGAGGGATATGATGCTCTACCCTAGTACGCCTGCTAGCCTTCGTTCGTCGATGTCTGGGTGCTCCTTTCGTGCAGTTTATGGGCCTGTTCGCTCTTGGCGATTTGGGCGATCGCTTGGGATTGACCCCATTGGCCGGATATCGACCTGCTCTTTCAACTGTGTTTACTGCCAGTTGGGCGAGATTCAGCTTTCAACGGTACATCGGCAAGTGTTTGTGCCTACCCAGCACATCGTTCAAGAATTAAACGCCTTTGCAGGGCGAGAGCCTGTGGATGTGGTTTCCCTCAGCGGCAGTGGCGAACCGACCTTGGCCCTTAACCTAAGGGAGATATTGGTTGCAGCCAAACAGATTTTGCAGTGCCCTACCGTGGTGTTAACCAACAGCACATTACTGGGCGACCCAAGCGTACAACGGGATCTCTGCTGCGCTGATATTGTGGCGGCAAAGCTAGATGCCTTTTCGGCTGCGGCTCTGCATCGCATCAACCGACCCGCCACGGAGGTGGACTGGTCTGCCTTGCTCGCCGGACTCTTGGCATTTCGTCAAGGGTATAACGGCTGCTTTGCCATCCAAACGATGATGTTGAGTCCGTGGGCCCCTGAAACCGAAGCCCAGTTCATCCAGCTTTTACAGAACCTGCAACCCGACGAAGTGCAGCTCAATATCCCTACTCGACCTCGGGCGTTGTCTCGCCAATTGGATGCGCGAGGCAATCATGAGCCTGAGTTGCGAACCTATGCGGCACAGCCAT
>DATNQK010000312.1:0-6593 GCA_036704065.1 Stenomitos sp. | reverse complement strand
CTGCTTATCCCATGACACAAAATACTTTACAAACTCTATCAAGGAGACTCGGACTGTAATCGCATTAGATAATCTCTCGCTAGTCAAGTGCCTGGGCGTTGTTCGATTGCGTGAAATGCTTGAACAGGCTTACAGTGCTCTCTAAAAATCTCAGTTGGGAGTACTGGATCTCAACTGCTTCAGCCAAATCTCGCATCCCTCAGTTCCAGATTTCGCCAAAAGCTGGGAATGGGGCGGTAACCGCAACCAAGAGTAGGACTGAAAGATTTCGCCACTCTCACTGAAGTCACCGTGGATTACGAAAATTTCTAACCCACTTAATGCGAGTAACTCAATGGATGCATTCGCTTCCCATCGTTCCAGTCGAACTATTTCTCGGTCATCGGAAAACAACGTCATCGTGCTCACACCGGATCGTGTCAAGTCCGCTATATATTGCTGTTTTGTTGTGTCAAGTGTAATTTGGGTCCGATCATCTGGGTCAAATTGCCAAAGTTTAACCAGAATGATGCAACCGCTGGCTGAACCTGGAGTATGGTGAGATGTAGGTGGATTCCGCACATAGGTGCCCACGGAATAGTCCCCACGCTCATCTTGAAAAACACCCTCTAAAACCAAAAACTCTTCGCCGCCACCGTGGGTATGGGGAGAAAACTGACTATTGGGAGCATAGCGAACAATTGTGGTAGCACGAGCGACTTCATCGCCAAGGCGATCCAGCATTCTCCGCTCCACCCCCGGTATAGGAGATGCTTGCCAAGGCATCGCTGCCCCATGAACTACCACACGCTTTGTAAAATCAGCATTGAGTTCCATTGCGCCATTCTCTCCGAAACAAAGCAATTACAATTACGCACTAAAACTGGGTCGTTGCTGCATACGAGCGTGCCAAGCTTTGAGATGGGTTGCCGTTTCGGGAATCATAATTTGACAAAAGCCTCCAAAAGCCAATCCAGCCAAAGCTGTAATGTCTGCAACGGTAAAGCGATCCCCCGCGATATAAGGCCGAGTCGCCAATAATTGATCCAGGTCATTGAGCGTCGTGATCGCCTGTGCCCGCTGCCTTTCGCCCCATTCCTGAATTTGATAGGATTCAAAGCCTAAACCCGGCGTGGCATGGTGAAAGAAGTGGCTGATCGCATCCAGTAAATTCGTTTCTACGCGCCGTTGCATCATGTGAATCATGGCCCGTTCGAATGCACCTTTGCCAGTGAGAGTCGGTTCGCCCGTCAAATGGTCAAAGTACTCAGTAATGGCGGTACATTCCGCAATATAAGTGCCATCATCAAGTTCCAGCAAGGGCACCGAACCCGCCGGATTTTTCGCCAGGAACGGAACCTGCTTGTGCTCGCCCTGGGGTAGGTCAACTTGGACAAATTCTACTTGATCGGTCAGACCTTTTTCTGCAATGGCAAGGCGTACTCGCCAAGGGTTGGGAAAGGCTTTGTATTCGTAGACTTTCATGGCGATTCTCCAAGCATAAAATTTAGTCTATCTAACGTTCGTTAGACAAACTATGGCGTGAAGCACAGCTAGTTGTCAATCCCCTATCTAACGTTAGATAATTTAAAGTATGGACGATGCCCCAACAAACTATTCAGCAAAGGCAATTGAAATTCTTGAAGCAGCAGAGATCCGGATTCGCCGGGGCGGCTTTGAGGCAGTGAGTTATCGCGATTTAGCGGCGGATGTGGGGATTAAAGCTGCGAGTGTGCATTATCATTTTCCGCAGAAAGCATTACTAGGAGCGGCGGTAGTTGATCGCTATAGCGATAAGGTAGCAGCGGCGTTGGGGCCTGTTGATCTCACACAGGCAACCGTAGAAGACCATTTACAACGATTATGTGATTGTTATGCAGCGGCTGTGCAGGATGACGGGATGATCTGTTTGGGCTGTATGCTGGGGGCAGAGTCGAAAGATTTACCAGAGGCGGTGTCGGCAGCTGCGAGACGCTTTTTCACATGGTTACTCGATTGGATCGAGTCGGTTTTGGGAGAACGTGCTGATGCCGCTACATTAGCTATCCAGATGATCGGCACTTTACAGGGCACCATGATTTTGGCTGTAACGTTAAAACGCCCAGAGCTGATGGATAAAGCCGCTGATCAATTAAAGCGATTAGTTGCAGTATAAGTGGCACTCATTGCACTTGCCCCAAACTGATCGCAGCAAGTTGCAAGCATGGCCCAAACCAAACCCCCATTAGACACCAAGTACCAACTGTACCTGCTGAAGTGATCGCACTTCCAACGGCACAGGCTCTGGCTGCTCGCACACTCCTGCACAATATTTCTGGTAAGTGCAACGTTTACAATGATCACCTGTGTTTGGCTCCCATTCTTGATCACTGCGCAACCGCAACGCTAAAGCAGAAATCAGCGATCGCACCTCTTCCTCATGATCTGCGGTCACATCAAAACTGTGCTTTTCCCCTGAACGCAGGAAGATTAGGGTCAGGCGCTTGAGCGATCGCCTGTATACCTGTTGCAGTGCCAGATAGTACAAACCCAACTGCACATCAATGCCATCGGGAATATTAGGGTTCTTCGTCGTCTTGTAATCGATGAGTTCCAATTCGCCGTCAATGTTATCTAGACGGTCATAGCGCCCTGTTAAAGCAAACTCAATGTTTTCAAATTGAACCTTCGCAGCAATCCTTCCCTCTATCCCCAGTGGTCGCTGCATCACCCCCACTGGAACAACAGAATCACAATAGTAGCGGTAGAGGATATCTTGCCCTTCTGCTATCTGTGGCGCGGACAGTTTCTGAACACTCTGATTCCAGCACGATTCAAACCAATCCCATCCTGGTTTGTGCTCGTTGTAATGCCAATCTCGATATGCGATCGCCAAAGCATGGTGTAGTGCATTGCCCAGCTCGGTTGAACCAAAGGCAACGGGTGTCTTCAGCTTATGGTCATAGCGCAAGCGATATTGCTGGGGACACTGCTTGTAGGTGACGAGCTTTGTAGCCGAGAGAGAGTATGTCATCGGCGTGAGCAGCACAACTTAGGGTACTTATTAACTTTATGATAGACCCTAATCCAATGTGAAACAGTCTTTAGCGGTTTATTTTAGAGTCTGTAACAACCTCTTGTAGTTCCTAAAATGCTACGTTGCAATCAATCTTGATACTGTTTCACACCTGCTTAAGCAGGTAGCGAAACTATTACAAAAGTTTTTGCGGGTTATTATGTTAGGCAAGAACAGACTGAAACTATCCATATAGATGTCTGGGTGGAATTTTTTAAGACACAGAGAGCAAGTTTCTAATGCATTAGCAGTATCGCAACGCATCCTTCATTTAATTACCACTCGTTACTTATGCCTCTAGTTTACGACAAAGCCTTAAATCAATTTATTTTTCACCCCTCCGATGTTTCATCAATAGATCACGACGCAGAGCATCAAGAAGTCAAAACAAGTAAAAATCGGAACCAATCGTTTTTCAGAAGTCCCCTAATACCAAACACACTTCAAGCAGAGACCAAGATCAAACATCTATCAATTATACAAAAAATTAATAAAACTAAATTTTACTTGATAGCTACTGGGTGGATAGGGATCTTACTTTACTCTCTTTATCATCCAATGAATTTTCATTTTTTGGGTTTTATTTTATATCTAGGTCTTGGATTACTGTCACTAATAATTACAATCATGGTTGAGAGCGTACTTGATTATCAGGCTTTCCATAAAGGACAAAATATATTATTGGCTGATTTAAAAGCTAGAGGTATATTTTTTCGAGAAATCCAAAGAACTTTGAAAAGGCGATTTCCACGGCTTGGCTCTTTATTGTATGAAAAATATGATTATAATAAAATTCATTTAGCTGCTGACTTTAAGAAAATAAACTTTCATAGAAAGAATGGAAGAAGTAAAAGTATTGCTCATCTTTTAAGCTCAAATCTTGAAGGAAGATATAGATGGAGATACAGAGACTCCAAAATTCAAGATTGTTTGGAAAGACATCAAGTCTTTGAAAGTAAAAAAGCTTCTAAAGAGAAATGGATGAGTTTGACAATATTCTTGCTGAGCCTTGTTGCTGAGGATGGTCTTTTCCTGGCACCACTTTATTTTATAGATGTTAATGTTCTAACTTCTACAATCTTTTCATTATTCTTTGGTTTTGCCCACTTCAGTAGATACTCCGTCATTAATTGCTTGAGAATAACGTTTCACTCTTTTTCTGTAATTCTATTTCTATTGCCGACCTGTAGTTTGCCAACCTTAATCATAGGGCATATTGTCTGGGACTTGATTTTCTCAATTCCTGATTTTGCAGGTATAGTGTATGAGAAAGAATAACTACGGGGATAACTATTACTCAATCATCCGCTCAATAATTATGAGTTTCCTCAAGTCAATCTTTGAAGTCTCTCAAAATTCCACACTACTTTCTGTAGGCATGATCCGCTTTTGTGGACAACTTTCTAAGAGACACTGAACTTTAGGAGGAAGTCCCATGAGTGCCAAAGTTAGGAAAGAATATACCCCTAAACAAAAAGCAGAAGCGATTCGGATGGCTCTGCGTTCCGAGCAATCGGTTAGCGAGGTGGCTCGAACCCTAGGCATGGCAGAAAGTACGCTCAATCGCTGGGTTCACCAGCATAAGGTTGATAGTCACCCCTCAGATACTGGAGCCTTGACGACCAGTGAACGCCAAGAACTGCAACGTTTACGACGCGAGGTCAAGCAATTGCAAATGGAGCGAGACTTCATAACGGCAGGTGCTTCAAGTCGGCAAAGTCGCCCAACGCACTGCCTCAAAAAGTCGGTAGCCTTCTTTGCCAAAGACCTATGCTAGAGCGCTATCAGTTTATGGCAGCAGAGAAGGCGAATTTTGCACTCAGTTGGCTGTGTCGGCAACTGGGGGTTGCTCGCAGTGGGTTCTATCGCTGGTTCACCCAACCCCCCTGTGCTCGTCACCAGCAAGACAAGCAATTGAGAGAACAGATTCAGACCATCTTTGACGCCTCTAGGGGCAGCTATGGCAGTCCTCGGATTCATCAGTGTTTGCAGCAGCAAGAGTGTTTCGTCAGTCGCAAGCGGGTGATTCGACTCATGCAGCAGTTAGGCTTGGTGGCTCGCCCTCACCCTCGACCCCCCAACCGCAAGGCAACGGGTTCAGATAGCATGAGCAGACGAGGAAATTGCTGGGATAACGCCGTGGCGGAGAGTTTCTTCTCGACCCTCAAAAGTGAATTACTGCGTTCATTAGGGCTGTGTTCTCCAGATCAACTTCATATCCAAGTTGCCTTCTGGATTGAAGGATTTTACAATCAGCAACGCATTCATTCTACGCTGGGGTATCTGTCCCCTGTTGAGTTTGAACATCGTTACAATCACACCCCTATGGCTATGCCTGCTCCCTCATAATTTCCTGTCCACAAAAGTGGATCATGCCCACAGTCGTGGATGGAGCCACCAAGAACAAACATTTTCAAGCGATGGTGATGATAGCTCATCAACGGAGTTTTCAGCCTGCGTGTGGGACCTTTGATAGTTGGTTCAGTGCGCTGGCCAATCTCAAGTTGGTCACCCGCTACGGTTGGCGCGGCTCAAATGCAATCAGCTCGTCAATCCCGGGTACAGCGGCAATCAGGCCATCAGCGAGATAGATATCGACCCTCAAGGACAAATGGTGCATCTCAAAGAGTACCATCGCCCGTTGAAGTAGTGTTGCGGTGTGGAAAAAGCTTAAGTGCGTTCCTCACGGGCACAGCGCAATCATATTGGCTTTGCCATTCATGCCTTTGTGCGCCTCGAAATGCATTGGTTCAATACTGACATCAGTTGGTACGAAACTAAACTCAGCACCATTCGCGAAGCCGTATCGCTCCCAACCTTAATCTATTCCCAACTGCGTAAGCCCTGATTTTTATTACTTTAGATCGATACCATTATGAGTTTAGTTGCCCTAAAGTTCCTTATAACGAAGATGTATATTCTCGTATCATTCCCATCATAAATCACTGCCTTCTGAGCCTTCCTTAGTAAGCTTCAGCAAAGATCACTAAGAGATTAATGAGATCATTCATTTTCTAAAGCTTTTTATCGTATTGAAGTCAATTTAATAATCGTAGGGCTTTATGAAAACATTGTTGCTCTATCCTCAATTTCCCCAGTCTTTCTGGTCTTATGATCGCTTTATGGAAATTGCGGGGCTGAAAGCAGTGATTCCGCCTCTAGGGATCATTACTGTTGCAGCACTGCTACCGTCTACTTGGGATATCCGATTCTATGATCGCAATGTTAGATGTGAAGGTGCAGCAGATTGGGAGTGGTGCGATCTGGTGATTCTCTCCGCAATGATTGTGCAAAAGTCGGATTTCCAATCACTCATACAAAAAGCTGTTCAGTTAGGCAAGAAAGTCGCTGTTGGTGGACCTTATCCAACCTCTGTTCCCCAAGATGCCTTAGAGATGGGAGCGTCTTTCCTGATCCTAGATGAAGGGGAGATGACTATTCCACCTTTTGTTGAAGCCCTGGAGCAGGGCAATACTGAGGGCATCTTTCGTTCATCGGAAAAACCAGATGTAACGCAAAGCCCTATGCCCCGTTTTGATCTGCTTCAGCGGGATGCCTA